>JBHHWW010000068.1:0-8180 GCA_046756725.1 Nitrospiria bacterium
GAGATGCCTTCTTTTTTCTGATTTGTCCAGCGAACGAGGCTGAGAACGGGAATCATGACAGACGGGTTTGAGAGCGGAATCCAGGCCTGAATAATCGTTTCATTGAGAAGATTTTTTTTATCGACTTCTATCCTGAAGCCACCGTTACTGATGTCCACGATGCTGCACTGGAAGGTCCCTGTTTCTGAAGGACTTCCGTTTCCGTTAGGAGCAATATAGGCGATTGACTTATGACCTGTATGCCGCGAAATTTCTCTTCTTTCTTTTGTCTCTGGTGTTTCCTGTCGAGTGAGTTCTTCGAAAATCACCTCAAATTCTCCCTATTCAAAATATGATCTTTATAAGTTCACTTTAGAAAGAATAGATATTCTTTGTGATTTTGTAAATCCCCTCAAATGAGGGGGCTTACCTTGTGATTTTTAAATCCTGAAATGCTATTTATTTTCAAGAAATTTTCATGCAAAATCACAACGAAAAAAATCAACGTGTTTGTGTATAATGTTCCCAATGACGTATCCACGCAACTAGGGACAAATGCCTCACCATGGAACCGCTTATCTGGGTTGGGATTGTCTTTTGTATTACACAATCATCTATTCTTTCCGGGTTGAACCTTGCTTATTTCAGTCTGAGCAAGTTACGCCTTCAAATAGAAGCCTCCCAAGGCAATCAACATGCCGCAAGCGTTCTGTTGCAAAGAGAAGATTATAATTTTCTTTTAACCACGATTTTGCTGGGAAATGTCAGTGTGAATGTGCTTCTGACGATCTTGTCAGACTCCGTCATGACGGGTCTTGCAGCCTTTATTTTTTCCACGATTACAATTACCTATCTGGGTGAAATTATTCCCCAAGCTTATTTTTCGAGACATGCCCTCAAGATGAGTGCGTTGTTCACGCCCGTGCTTCGCATTTATCAATTCATTCTCTATCCGGTGATCAAACCAACCTCCCTGTTTCTGGACAAGGTGCTTAAAAAAGAAGCCGTTCAATTTTTTGATGAAAACGATCTGGAAGAACTCATCCGGATGCATATGAAATCGGCGGAAACCGATATTGATCATGTTGAAGGGAAAGGCGCACTTAATTTCCTCGCAATCGATGACATCCCTTTATCCGAGGAAGGAGAAATCATTGATCCAAAGAGTCTTCTTCCTCTTTCCTTTAAAGATGGACGGCCCATTTTCCCTCTAATTGACAAGATCCCGACCGATCCTTTTTTATGTCAGATACAAGCTTCTGAGAAAAAATGGGTGGTTTTGATTGACCCGCAGGGTGAACCCAAGATTGTTGTCAATGCAGACACCTTTTTAAGGGAGGCCTTCTTCAAAAGTGATTCATTTAATCCCTATCTCTATTGTCACCGGCCCATCGTGGTCAAGAACGAGAAGACAACATTGGGGAAGATTATCCCGCAACTTAAAGTTCACCCTGAACGGTCTGATGATGACGTGATTGATCAGGACATCATCCTTTTATGGGGCGCAGAAAAAAGGGTGATTACGGGGGCAGACATTCTTGGGAGACTCCTTCGTGGTATTGTCCAACTCAAAAAAACGGCTGAAAAAATGTGAAAGACCTTCTTTTGATATGAGATGAGATCAAGGCTCTCTTTTTGATTGTTTGAGGGGAGATAGGCCCTGTCACATTATTTTCGTCGTTTACCCCCCTCATTTGAGGGGATTGACTCTTTATTCTTGTCACAGTATAGTGCTTTTTATACTAAAAAAAGGTATGTCTTATCAGTGTAAAAAGGAATGTCTGCGTATGAGGGAAAATTATGACAGGCGTAAAGAAAAGCGCTAAAATTCTCTTTTTAATATCGTTGTACTCATTTATTTTCCTTCCAAGCAGTTCCCTCTGGGCTCAGTCAGAAAGAATCCTTCTCCCGGTCAACTCATTTTCCGTTTTATTGCCTGGGGAGGGACAAGGTTTATTTACAAGAAAAGCATTTTCTATACAGCAGCTCCCTTTTTCTTTAAAAACGAAGCTTCCTTCAGAAAAATCCTGGTATAAGAAATGGTGGGTCTGGGCCGTCGCTGCGAGCATTGTTGCAGGCATCGCCTCCAGTACCGGTGGAGGGGGAAGCAGTTCTCAAAGCGCTGGTGCAAGTCCTGGCTTTGCGAGGGTGTCGGGGCCGGTTCCTTAAAAGACACACAGTTTAGTTTGGTCAATTATGTGGTGTGCCTTGTCTAAAAAATCTTTCTCTCTGCTTTTTGTGCTGTTGTTGCCTCTCTTCTCTGTCTACGGGTGTGCACAAGGTTCTCGACCCCAAACAGCTGGATCAGGGGTACAAACTGGAGAGATTTCGGCTGTCATTCCTGCCGCGTTAAATAAAGAAATTTCCGGAAAGGCTCTTTCCGTCCAGCTTGTTGTCGATGAAGCCTCTCCTATGGACTTAGAGATCGATCTTGAAAGTAAACGGGTCCGTGGACTGACCGGACCGCTCCCTCCTGGATTACACAACTTTTCAATCAATTATTTTTTAGATGGCATATTAATCGCGAGTTCAAGCACTGCGGCCGAAATTATTTCGGGAGAAACGATCGATTTAATTTTTGACTTGTCCTTCCTCGATCAGGATTTGGATGGAGATGGTTTCCTGGGGATTGGTGAAGTCCTTGCTGGAAGTGATCCGAATGATTCGACTTCTCATCCAACCCTGCCCGTCACAAAAGTCTGGTTTCCGACTCCGAAAACCTTGACAAACGCGTCAATAATAAGAGTGACGGGATCAGCCAATGGTGTTCATGGCGTCGTAGACCTTCGAGTCAATGGTGTCTCAGCAATCTCCACAGATGATTTTGCCACTTGGAAAGTGGAGGTTCCCCTCCTTCCCGGGCAGAACACATTGACGGTTCATTCGGAAGATTTTTTTGGAAATGTCGATCAGAATGCGGCCATTTTAGAGGTCGAACGCTCTCTCATTCCGGGGAAACCACAAAGGGTTGCCCATGATGCCGTAAAGAATCGGGTGCTCGTTACAGATACGGATTTAGAAGCGCTTTTTGAAGTGGACCTTGCATCGGGCCTACTCACACTCATTTCCAGCAGTGAAAGAGGGTTAGGCGAAAGCTTTGACTCTCCGAATGGCGTCGCAGTCGATTCCGCGAATAACAGGGCTATCATCACAGAACCCTCTCAAAAGGCAATCATTTCTGTAGATCTTGCAACTGGTGACCGATCTGTTTTATCCAGCGCAGACAGGGGTTCCGGACCTCACTTTATTTCCCCGGAGGGAATCGTGATCGATCCTCCAGGGAGTCGTGTTTTCGTCATCGATTCTTCTATGCGGGCCCTTGTTTCCGTCGACCTTGGCACAGGAGATAGAACCATCCTCTCAGGTCCCGGTAAAGGAACAGGGTTACAACTGACACTCCCTCAGGATGTTATTTTTGACTCCGCTCAAAATCGTGTTTTCGTCATCGACTCTATTTTGAAAGCGCTTATTTCAATTGATCTTGAAACAGGGGATCGGCGCTTTGTTTCAAATGACACCCGCGGTTCCGGAGTAAAATTCAGAGTGCCCGTCGGCGTTTCTCTTGATGTTGATAAAAAACGTGCGTTTGTTATCGACTCATCAATGAAAGCACTTTTGGCAGTAGATCTTGAAACGGGAAATCGAATGGTCATCGCGAATAATACCCGCGGGTCAGGCCCGACCCTGGAACTTCCCAGAGAAGGGGTTCTGGATATACCCAACAATCGTGTCCTGATCATTGATCCTGTTCTTGATGCCCTTGTTGCAGTGGATATTGAGACTGGAGATCGAACCCTTGTTTCGGGTGCCCATCTTGGATCTGGAAAGAAGTTACAAGAGCCCGTCAGCGCAGGACTTGCTACATTGAATAACCATACGCTCATCACAGATGCCAATCTGAAATCAGTCTTGATCGTCGACCTTAACACGGGGAACAGGACCATCGTTTCAGGGCAAAACAGAGGGGGTGGATTTGATTTTATGGCGCCCAGAGGGATCGGCCTCGACCCTCTAAATCAACGTGTCCTGGTGACTGATCCACTGCTTCATGCGGTTGTTGCAGCCAATTTTGTCACAGGAAACAGGGTGATTATTTCGGGTGATGGGGTGGGCTCAGGCATCAATTTGGAAGGTCCGGTGGGTATCGTGCTCGATGAAACCCACGGCCGAGCATTGGTTACTGACACGACGTTGAGAGCGCTCATTTCCGTTGATCTTCAAACCGGTGATCGCTCGATCATCTCAGGTGACACCATAGGATCTGGCATTCAACTGAGTTTTCCACGGGGGATTATCCTTGATTCTCTCAACGACCGCGTTCTCATCAACGATGCCTTCTTAAGAGCCATTGTTTCGATTGATTTGGCAACGGGTGACAGAAGTATCGTTTCAGGCGATTTTCGAGGAACAGGCGCCCATTTTACCTTTCCGCGAGGTCTTGCCTATGATCCTGAAAACAAACGTGCTCTTGTGAATGATGCGCTGTCGAATTCACTTGTCATGGTGGATGTTGTAACGGGCAACCGGACGCTTGTTTCCAGCGATAATCAAGGTTCAGGTCCAAAATTCAGCCTGCCGCTGGGTGTGATTTACGATAAGGAAAACAACCGCGCGCTGGTCAGTGATTTCAATGTTGGCGGCTTGTTTGTGGTTGAACTCGGCAGTGGAGATCGCGTGCTTGTGTCCAAATAACCGCGGTTAAAGACACGTCAACTTTGCCACTTTGATTCTAAAAAAAACGCGCCAGTCATCAAAAAAAAACCAGCGATCATTCCGGCCGCGCTGATCAATGCCGATTGCTGAAATCCAAAAAAGAACGCAATCACGACAAAGAGCTTTACACTATATAAGAATTGCGTCCTGAGTTTTGTTGCAGGATTGAGAAAACGTTGTTGGTACATTCTATGAAGGCTCCAAAAATGAACCATTCCCAACAGTCCACCCACTAAAATAGACAGCCAGAATGCCTTAAAGAAAAAAAATGCTGTCAGGCCACTAATCCCCAGAATGAAGAGGCTATTTCGTTCTATTCGATAGAGCGTGGCGTTACTTTTTTGAATAAAGCGGTCGCGGTCTACTTTAGATAGTGTTTTACCGCGGGTGGATGCGTTGTTTTCATTTTCAGATGTGTTCACTGAACCCAGATACGGTCCCTCTTGTAGGCTGCTGGTTCACCTAGATTTCCTTAAACACCTTAGAGATGGCATCGATGGTGTTTTCGATGTCTTTTTCCGAATGGGCGCTTGAAAGAAAAAGGGCTTCAAATGGAGAGGGGGCGATGTAAATCCCGCGTTCCAATAGTGCGAGAAAAAAACGACCAAAACGCTTCCCGTCGGATTGGAGGGCGCTTCTGTAATCGGTGACAGGGCCGTCTTTGAAGAAGAAGGTCATCTGGGACCCAATGCGATTGACTTGGACGGATATCCTGTTTTTTTCCGCAGCCTTGAGAATCCCTTCCTCCAAGATGCTGGATCGGGCTTCAAGGTTGTCATATAATTGGGGCGTCTTGAGCAATCTCAATGTTTCGATGCCTGCGGCCATCGCAAGCGGGTTTCCAGAAAGCGTCCCTGCCTGGTAAACCTGGCCCAGGGGCGCAATGGAGTCCATAATCTCTTTTTTTCCGCCGTAAGCGCCAACAGGCATGCCACCGCCGATAATCTTTCCAAGACAAGTTAAGTCAGGACGGATTCCGTAACGCTCTTGCGCGCCACCGGGAGATACACGGAAACCACTCATGACTTCATCAAAGATTAAAACAATGTCAAAGGGCTTGGTCAGTTCCCTGATTCCCGGGAGATATCCATCTTTCGGGCTGATGGTTCCCATATTTCCTGGTACGGGTTCAATGATTATGCAGGCAATCTGATTCCCTTCTGTCTCAAGCGTTTTCCGAACGGCATTTAAATCATTAAAGGGGAGGGTAATGGTATCGCGTGCGAGATCAGGCGGCACACCAAGTGAATCAGGAATGCCAAGGGTTGTGGCGCCTGAACCCGCTTTGACCAACAGGGAATCGGCGTGACCGTGGTAACATCCTTCAAATTTAATGATCTTGGTTCGTTTTGTGTAGCCGCGTGCAAGGCGAATGGCGCTCATGGTCGCCTCGGTTCCGGAATTGACAAAACGAAGCCGTTCCAGCAGCGGGAATTTTTCTTGAACAAGCCCGGCCAAGGTGATTTCAAGGGCAGTTGATGCACCAAAGCTCATCCCCAATGCGGCTCTTTTTTGGACAGCAGCAACCACCTCCGGGTGAGCATGACCCAGAATCATGGGGCCCCATGAAAGGAGATAATCAATGAATATATTTCCATCCACATCGACGACTTTGCTCCCCGCTGCACGCTCAATGAAGAGGGGGTTTCCACCCACGGCATTGAAAGCCCGGACAGGGGAATTCACGCCGCCTGGAATTTTTTTAACGGCTTCCTTAAAAAGCGCTGTTGATTTCTCTCGTTTCATCGGCGGCAATTCTAAGTCAGGGATCAAGACAAGTCAACACGATAAAAACATCCAAAAACAGAGTGTTTTATCGGGGAAACCGGTTTTATCCTTCAAATCCTGAAAAAAGGGAGGAAGAACCCAGAGTGGGTTGAGGCATGAATTACCTTGTATTTGGAAATGAAATCTCCTAACATAAATTGCTGATTTTGTCGCTCATTGAAGGTATGTCTATCAAAAAAAACGGCCCATACCATTTTTCGCAACAGGTCCTGAAAATGGGTCAGGTTGTCATACTGGGTGGAGCACTCTTCCTGGTTTCCTGCGGTGGAAGCTCAGAGTCGGTGAATCTACTTTCAGGTCGTCAGGGGGGCGCTCCGACGATCGAGGGCAGCAGTGCGCAGGGAACCCAGGGTGGGGCTCTCACTGTAGATGGCACCCCCACATTGGGGATCACATCGATACAAAAAAACCAGGGGCAGTTGGCTGCGAAACGTTTTGCAAGTGTCACTGCATTAAATTGCGATGAAACGGCTGTTCATCAATTCAATATTTCAGGTGGAAGCGTCTGGATCAGTCAAGCCTATCTGATTATTGATGAAATCGAAATGCACCTTCCAAATGGAACAATGGAAGCACACCTTCCCGGTCCCTATGCCTTTGATCTGACAGCGAGTGATCCAGATATTCCTGAAGACCTTGAACTGGAGATCCCTTCGGAAGACTACACAGAGATCCGTTTCAAAATTAATAGATTTGACATTGACAAGCCGCCTCGAAATCTTGGAGATCAATTGAGTGCGTTTATCCTGAAAATTTTTGATCAAGAGAAAAAGCAGCGTCCCAGTATTTGGATTGAAGGTTGGTTGCGAGAAACCACGGAAACGATTGTTCCGGCAACCTGCCATTCTTTTACCCTTCTTACAGATCAGACATGGTTGATGGAAGTCCCTTTTCTCCCCGGAAAAACTGTAAATCCAACAAAGGTCGATCTTGTTTTTCTTTCCGATCTTCCAGGCGCTTTTCAAGCTTCTGGTGTCACAGTGAGCGAACTGATCAGTGAAATCGGGCAGAACGGAGGAACAGAATCTTCTGAAAATCCACTGGGACACAACTTTCTGGACGGCCGTTTGATCAATGCGAAAAAATGGGGAACGCCGGGTGCGATGAAAATTGCCGAAACACTCCCTCAGCAATTTAAGGTTTTCACACAGGAGGTCGGCACGTTTGTGGGTGATCCCTCTGTTGGAGCGGATGCAGAAGAAGTTTCCGGGAGCATCCGTTTTCTCACCGAGTAAGATCGCTCTCCTTATTTCATTAATTAATGTAAGCCGCACATCTGTTTCGCCCATATCCGCGTTCTTCTCTCATGTGTTCAATCTCCTATTGATGTGGTCTCACCTGATTGAAATTTCACTTTGATCTTGATTAAAAACAATCAGAACAGGGCATTATTTTGGTTTTTTTCACCTAGAGAGGTGATTTCTTTACCAGAAATATGTCCTTTACCGACAAACTTATTTTGGTATTCATGTTGCATTATCCCCTAAATGAAAGTAGCAACTAATCAAGCAATCAACCTAATAGGGGGAAACCATGATTTCAAAGAAATATCAAATGATGTTGGCCGGCGCACTTGTTCTTACGATGGGCGGGATGACGCCGTCATTTGCGAATCATCCGGACGATTTTAATCGTGACGGTGTAAAATTGAGAGGCGACGGTTCGATCGACGACACGCAGCCGGGGGTGTCCGGAGTGAA
>JBHHWW010000069.1:0-8043 GCA_046756725.1 Nitrospiria bacterium
GACGCTACTTTTCCACCATTCGGCCATTCAAGCCGTCCCCGTTCCTTGGAAAATTTTCCGGTACCAGAAACGTCATGACGCCTTCGTTCCTTTTCCATCTGGTTAATGATCATTTGCAGTTGCTTGGAAGAGTCTGTCATTTCGGCAATGACAGACTGATAGAATTTTCGCTCTTTCCGAACCCGGGTAAAAAGCCGTTTTTTTCTCTTTTTTTCAGCCCGTCTGGAAATGAGTTTTTGTGCAAGCGCCTCCCTGTCAAGCATCAGCGCTTCTTTCGTCTGATTTAAAAGCGCTTCCTTCTTCTCCAATTTAATTTGCTGAACTTTAAAGGATGAAAGCATCTCTCCTTCTTTCCGGGAAACGGTCCGCAAGTAGTGTACACGCCTGAATAAATCAGGATAATCCTGAGCGGAAAACAGCACTTTAAGAAATGCATTCTGCTTTTCCTTGTATATCGTTCTCAGACGTCGTGCAATAACATCACTGGTTAAATCAATGTCCTTCATGATCAGACTGACTTGAAGAGAAAGCTGACGTTGATCTTTTTCTTTGGATGCAATCTCTAATTCGAGCAAAGATGTTTCTTTCTGTAAAATATGAAAACGTCGATCAAGCGCCTCAAGATCCGCTAGAATAGATCGCTCTTTCTTCTTTACCGCATTTCTTTTTTTTTCCTTTTCTTCGATCACTTGCTTCATTTTTTGAAGGGCGCGCTTCTCTTTCTTGATTTGTCGACTCAGCTCTGATCGCGTCTGAGAAAAAAGAGGATCAATGTATACCGCTACAGACAAAACGAATAAACAAACAAATACACTGAAGAGGATAGGCCTTCTTCTCTCAAGAACGTTTCTTTCTTTCATTCTCATTGCCTGGATTTCGAAGTCTTAATAAATGATTCAAAGAAATGAAACTACCCAGCCCCCCAAGAATGCTCCCGATTATGACAACTCCGAGCAGAATATTCATAGGTAGGAACGCCAGACTCTGCTGCCCCCCCAAGGTTCCCATAACAGGCTGAAGATACCCCTTGGAATAATTAAACACAACAAAAAGAAACACGTTTGAAAAACCCCCGCTAATCGTACCCATTAAAATCCCTTCCAAAAAAAAAGGGATTTTAATGAAATGGTGTGTTGCCCCGATCAGCTTCATAATATCGATCTCTTCCCTCCTGTTGTAGAAATGAAGACGAATTGTATTGGCAATATTGGTCATCACAGCCACACCGATAAAGCTTCCAATGCCAAACCCCACCATCTTAAGAAGTGTCAAGAAAGCATTCAGATTTTGCAGCCATTCAGATCCATATTGAACTTCTTCCACACCAGAAAGCTTTTTATATTGATTCACAATCTGAAGCAGGGCATCCGTGTTCTGCTGGTTTGGTTTGACATTCACTTCAAAAGACGCCGGGAAGGGATTACTTCCCAAGCTATCGACCAAGGCCTGATCCTGAAAAGAAGAATTGAAGAGGTCCAGTGCATCTTTTTTTGAAATGTATTTAAATGAAAAAATCCTTGAATCGGCCTTGAGGAGATCCTGAATACTTTGAACGATTTTCCCGTCTGATTTTTCTTCTAAATAGATACTGAACTGGACACTTTCCCGCATCACCTGAACAACACCTTGGACATTATAATAAAAAAGAAGAAAAAGTCCAAATAGCATCATCGTCAAACTCAAGGAAATCAGAGAAAAAAAGACCATCGTCTGATTAATCTGGATGTTTTCGATCGCAGATTTAACGTGGTAAAAAAATTGTTTCAAGATTTTGAACCATCAGAAAGAAGCTTCCCCTGATGCAAGACAAGGGTTCGGATATGGAACTTAGACAAAAGGTGGCGATCATGCGTCGCAACAACAACCGTGGTCCCGGTCGTTTGTATTTTTTTGAGTAATTCAAAAATTTCGAGAGAAAGATCTTCATCCAGATTTCCTGTGGGTTCATCCGCGAGCAGAATAGCAGGCCGATTCACCAGGGCACGGGCGATGGCGACACGCTGTTGCTCCCCTCCCGAGAGAAAGGCCGGACGCTGGTCACGCCGATGCTCGATACGGACCATCTTTAAAACTTCATGAACACGTTTTCTTGTGTCGCTCCGGAAAGACCCGGCAATATCGAGGGGGAGGGCAACATTTTCATAAACCGTCTTTCGCTGTATCAACTTAAAATCTTGAAAGACAAACCCGATACTTCGGCGGATATACGGGATTTGAACTTCTTTCAGACGCGAAATGTTTTTCCCGCCAATCAGAATCTGTCCCTGATCAGCGCGTTCTTCACAAAAAAGAAGTTTAAGAAGCGTTGTCTTTCCTGCCCCACTCGAACCCGTCACAAAAACGAATTCTCCCTTTCCGATTTTCAGGGTGATATCCGCTAATGCGAGAAAATCCCGGCGATAATTTTTATGGACATGAAACATCTGAATCATTGGTTCTCCTCAAAAGGAGCGCTCATACAAATGGGAATCTAATCTGGAATCCTAGAAGAATCGCTGAAGGGATTGCGGATGATAACACTATTGATCATTTTGCAGAAAGGTAGTCGTCAATCAAATCATCAAGCGTTTTTTTCTCTATCCCAATCGAACACGCCGTTTTCACATCTTTCTGTTTCTCAGAAACTTCCTGAACAGATTCTTTTTTGCCGGCAATTTTACCAGGAGGAATTTCCTGAGTCTCTTTTCCTGAGACTTCCGCGTTTTCAAACACAAGCAAGCGGATCATATTCTTATGCTGTTCCTGCATGAAGTTTTTTATCATATCAGGAGAAGGGGGAGATGATGTCAAAGAAAATGCTTCATAGCTCGTTTTTCTGGATAAAAAAACCGCTCCTGCTTTAAAAATTTGTGTCGTGACCGCAGGGGAAGAGGTGCCTCCATCCTCAGTCTGTACGTGGTAGACCTCTCCTTTGTGCTGGATATTGGTGTTAAACCCAGTTAGCATCATATCCCTTCTATGGACATCTCAAATGCATCTTGAATCAGCCGCACGCGGCATTGACCATTCTCCTTCAGGACTGCGACAACATCAAACCGACACGGGCACGTCATATTTTTTTTACGACTCAGATAGGCAAGCGCGACACGGCTCAATTTTTTCTGCTTTCGAAAATCAATAGAGGCCTCTGGAGGTCCAAACCCCGTTCCCGAGCGCGCTTTCACCTCCACAAAAACGAGCACATCGTCCTCAGTCGCAATAATATCGATCTCTCCAAATGAGGTCCGGTAGTTTCGCTCCAAAATACGATAACCCCGTCTTTTCAAAAAAGAAGCTGCGACTTCTTCTCCTTCAAGACCTGTTATACGAGGACGCCCCGGAAGGTTTTTCTGTGTAGTCGACACGGGCCCAATTCCTTCAGTTTTTGTCGATGCATCATTGTGCCATAGCCTTTGTGCTGATTGAATTGATAGAGAGGAAATTCATCATGATATCGACACATCAGGCGGTCTCGTGTCACCTTCGCAATAATTGAAGCAGCGGCAATGCTGATCGAGCGGTCATCGCCATGAATAATGCCATTTTGAGGGATACTCACGTTAGGAAGTGTCAATGCATCGATCAAAAGATAGTCCGGCTCTACCCGAAGCGCACGCACACTTTTTTCCATTGCAAGAAGGCTTGACTGCAGAATATTAATTTGATCAATTGTTTCGTTATCAACGATACCGACACCGATCGCTCTCGCATCTCTCTGGATTTCGCCGAAAAGGAAATCGCGCTGACGGGGGCTCAGGCGTTTCGAGTCTCGAATCCCTGAAATCAAGCATTTTTCAGGTAGAATAACAGCTGCGGCAATCACCGGCCCGGCGAGAGGACCACGACCCACCTCATCAATCCCGCAAATCGAACGAAACCTTGAGGCATAAAGACTCTCTTCAAAGGAAGTCATACTCAATAAAGAGCATCCCTAACCAGCAAAATACTGGGAAACTGCAAAAAAAATGACTACGCCTCGCGCTCTTCAGATAAAGCAGGTGTCTCATCAGGCGCAGAGACCTTCTCGGAAGCAGAAGAATTCTTTTTTGAAGATTCAAAAACCCTTGCCTTTTCTGGAATTCGAGCAGCACGCCCCGTTCTCGATCTTAAATAGTAGAGTTTTGCACGCCTGACTCTTCCTTCTCGAACAACCTCTATTTTTTCAATCAAAGGAGAATGAATCGGGAAGATGCGCTCGACTCCAATTCCATAGGAGGTTTTTCTAACCGTAAATGTCTCTCGAATACTGCCCCCTTTAATTCGAATGACGACGCCTTCGTAGACCTGGATACGACTTTTATCCCCTTCTTTAATGCGGTAATAAACTTTCACAGTATTGCCAATGACCGGACGGGGGGCATCTTTTCTCAACAGACTTCTTTCCACTCGTTCTAATGTATTCATGTCGAAATTCTCCTTAATAATCTTGTTTAAATTTTATAGTGATAATTTTTACGAATAAGCACCATCAAGCCATTCCTTTTCAGATGCGGTTAAGGGCACATCGTCCAGAAGTTCAGGTCTTTTCTGAAGAGTACTGACAATCGATTGCTTTCTTCGCCAACGCCGAATCTCAGCATGATTTCCAGAGGTTAAAACGCAAGGCACCTGCATCCCTCTGAACTCAGAGGGCCGCGTGTATTGCGGATATTCCAAAAGGGATTCAGAAAAAGATTCTTCCAAAGCAGATGAAACCCCGCCGAGCACACCTGGAATAAGTCTGGCGGCGGCATCAATCATTGTCAGGGCCGGAAGTTCGCCGCCGGTCAAGATGTAATCACCGATAGAGACCTCTTCAACCGACATTCCCTTGCTGACTCTTGCGTCAATCCCCTCATAATGGCCACAGATAAATACCAGAGGACGTCCGTCTTTCGAAAAACTTTCCGCCATTCCCTGGTTAAAAACAGTCCCTTGAGGAGAAGGAAGAATGACACGGATTTCGCCTCTTTCCGCTTTTATTTTCTCAATGGCCGTAAAAATAGGCTCCGGTTTCAGAAGCATTCCACCGCCCCCGCCGTAAGGGACATCATCTGTTATCCGGTGTTTTCCCTTCGCAAAATCCCTTAATTGATGGACACGCACTTCGAGCAATCGACTTTCTTGCGCCCGTTTCAAAATACTCTGCTTTAAAACAGGAGCAATCATTTCAGGAAAAAGAGTCAGGACATCACAGCGCATCACAAATCCAATAAACCTTCAACAGGGTCAATAAACAGGCATTTTTGTTTCAAATCAACTTCTTTCACTGTTTCTGGACCACTCGGAATCAGATACTCTTTCTCTTTTCCCTTCACGACAAAAAGATCATTGCCTGTCGCTTCAATAATATCTTCAATTGTCCCGAGAAAATTCCCCTTCACCAGATAAACGGCAAGACCAACCAAGTCATCGTGAAAATAACTCCCCTCAGGAAGACTCATCCGCTCCGCTTCCGGAATCTGAACCAGAGCGCCTCTCAAAAGTTGAACATCATCAATCGAATCGAGTCCACCAAAGCGCATGTACATAAACGGCGCCCCATACCTTACGGCACTCACCGAATACTCCCGCCGCCCTCCTCCGGGAGCTTCAAGAACAACACTCTGAAGGGCGTCAAAACGCTCTGGGAAATCGCTCAGGAGAGAAACCTTAACTTCCCCTCGAAGACCAAATGGCTTCAGAATTTTACCAATTGAGACCAGATCTTTACACAAATGCCACACGCTTCAAGGTTCGGGGTTGTTCGTCACTGCCTATTCCAGTATTTCAAGGACGCACCGTTTGCCCATCTTGGTTCCAGCAGCATTTAAAATGGTTCGCATTGATCGCGCCGTTCGGCCTTGCTTCCCAATGACTTTTCCTAAATCTTCCTGCGCAACCCTTAATTCGATAATGGTTGTCTTCTCACCTTCCGTTTCTTTCACCATCACACTCTCAGGTCGGTCTACCAACAATTTCGCAATATACTCAATCAAGTCTTTCACGACACCACCTCCATTCGAATTTTCACAAGAGCACGGTTAAATTGAGATAAAGATTCTTACTTCAACACGACTAGGTCGTTTCCTGTACTGTCGATTCTCTAAACAAGTCAGACTTTTTAAAAAGGGATTTTACCGTATCCGTTGGTTTTGCCCCCTCCTTCAACCAATGAAGCGCTCGATCTTTTTTTAAAGTCATTTTATCTGTTTCTTTCAAAGGGTCGTACGTCCCCAATATTTCAATAAAACGCCCATCCCTCGGAGACTGAATATCTGCAACAACGATACGATAAAAAGGCAACTTGTGTCGCCCCCTTCGTGTTAACCTTATTTTTACTGCCATTGATTACCTCTCATCTACTGCCGAACAACCCTGCCTTTCAGACCATTCTGCTTGTACGTACACCCTCATTGTCCAACCCGCACACCCCCCGATCAAAAGGGAAGCGGGATGCCTCCCATGCCCCCTCTTTTTCCTGAGGACATTCGCTTCATCATCTTTTTCGCCTGATAATACTGTTTTAAAAGACGATTGACCTCCTGCACAGAAGTACCACTCCCTCTGGAAATTCGCTTCCTGCGACTTCCATTGATTACAGACGGGTCTTTCCGTTCATTAATCGTCATCGACGAAATAATCGCCTCCACAGACTTCATCCCTTTCTCAACTTTCCCTTGATCCGGTTGCAATTTCAGGCGATTCATCCCCGGAATCATGTCCATAATTTTTGCTGCGCCGCCCATTTTTTTCAACTGCTTTAATTGAGAACTAAAATCCTCAAGCGTGAACTCATTTTTCCGGAATTTCTTTTGAAGTTGTGCCGCTTCTTCCCTGCTCGTATTTTCCTCTGCCAGTTCAACCAGAGAAAGAATATCCCCCATACCCAGAATACGGGAAGCCATGCGGTCCGGATAAAAAGTCTCCAGCGCATCCAATTTTTCACCTGTCCCGAGAAACCGGATCGGAGCGCCGGTCACAGATCGGATCGATAAAACAGCACGTTGCCCTCGGCCCACGGGGCGAATATCAGGCTGTTCGGCGATGCCGGTCAATCCCAGTTTTTGGTGAAAACTTTGCGCAACATGAACGGCTGACTGCCCCGTCATCGCATCCGCCACCAGCAAGATCTCGTGCGGCTCAAATCTCGCCTTCATCTGAGACAGCTCTTCCATCAGTGCTTGATCCACTTCCAGTCGGCCCGCCGTGTCAATAATGACCACATCAGAACCATGCTCAATGCTGTAATCAATTCCCCTCTGAACAACTTCGACGGCCTCTTTCTCAGAATCGGGCCGAACCACCGGGACGCCAATCCCTTTTCCTAGAATGGTCAGTTGATCCACTGCCGCAGGTCGTTGAAGATCCGCCGCGATCAAGACGACGCGCCTATTTTTATTCAGAAAAAAACGGGCAATTTTTCCGGCAGTGGTTGTCTTTCCGGCCCCTTGAAGGCCCGCCAACAGAATAACTGTCGGTGGTTTGGAAGAAAGGGATAGCCCTCTCCCTTCCCCGCCCATCAAAGACGTCAACTCATCTTTGACAATTTTGATCACTTGCTGTCCCGGCGTCAGACTCTCCAGAACGCTTTTTCCCAGGGCTTTCTCTCGAATGGATCCACAAAAAGATTTTACAACGCCGTAATGGACGTCCGATTCCAAAAGCGCCAGACGAACATCTTTCAATGCCGCATCAATGTCCTTTTCGGTGACGAGGCCTTTTCCTCGAACTTTATTAAAGGCCGAATCGAGCTTTTTTGCTATATTTTCCAACATGATAGGAGGATTTTTTCCGAAAAAATGATGGCCGATTATAATGAGCCCTCCTTCTTAAGTCAAGAGAATAGCGGCCTTCCAAACATCTTGATCCGCCTTAAATTATTCTATTTAAGTATCCCGAACAAATTCACAGTCCTCCCTTACCGACAAGCATTTTTTGACATATTTCACCGATGATAAAAAACGGGAGCATAAAGTTTCTCCCGAAAAAAGAGGCGTTAAAAACATGGCGTTTTCCAACCAAGATTAAGATTTATCAATCAAATCGGGGAGGGAAACACCAGTCAAGTCCCGAAGTTGCTGTAAATTTGACTCCGTATGATGG
>JBHHWW010000070.1:0-7962 GCA_046756725.1 Nitrospiria bacterium
CGAATGATTTCAATCGCCTTTTTTTGACCGCCGATTTCATCCCATCGAATAGAGGGGGTTTCTTCGAGTACATGGGCTTCTTTTTTGTCTAATTCTATTTTTTCAATGGCGACTCGATGGCTGGGATCGAGCCGGACTTCTTCTCCCACTTTGAGCACGACTTTTTCCAGATGACTGGACCTCAGGAGGAGGGTCGATTGGCTGCCCTGCTCCTGTCCCACACGCAGTCGGCCATCTGAAAGAAGGGCACTGATTTTGACCACTTGGCCATCCCCGTCATCGCCAATGGATTCAATAACCACAAAGGCCTCGTTGACCAGAACCTGCGACCCCACTTTGAGGGATTCTTTTTTAATCCGGGGATCGATGTTGGCGTAATAATCGGCGCCACCCACAACGATATGGGCCAGCCCCGAAGAAGTAAGCGCCAAAAGGGTTCCCAGTCGATTGGCCGGTGTTGTCACCTTTTCAATCACTTGATTCAGCCTTTTGATCTCTCCCTGAACCTTGTCACGTCCAAGTTCTTCTTCGAGAAGATTTTCCCGAAGTCTGTAGAGAAGTGGGTGCCGCCGGTCATCTTGCGGCGTTTTTGATAAAAGTTGATCAATTAATCTGAGAGGATCGTCCACCTGAGTATTGGACCGGCTTGATTTTACTTGAAATGGATCTTGGTTTTCTAAGCTCATGAGGCGGAGTCTCTTTGTAATCAATTAAAAAAGGAGTAACAAGACACACTGAGATATTAAAAAAAGTCTAAACACCTCTCATGACTCAAGTCAACTTTGGGAGCGAACACCTATTTTACTTTGAGAAGGTTGAGGCGCTGGCCGAATTTTATAAAATACTGAACTGCAGAAAATACGGCAAGGACCATCGAAATTAATAATAGGGAAAAACCGACCTGATGAAAGAGAGGAGAAAGGAAATCGACGGTCAAAACAAGGATGGAAACAATCTGGAGAAGCATTTTTATTTTTCCCGTCCCTTCGGCAGAAATCACAACCCCTTCTGATGACGCAATTGCCCGAAAGCCGGTCACAGAAAATTCCCTCCCAATAATCACAATGGCAAGCCAGGCCGGAACACGGCCGCTCTCAACGAGTAGAATCAGTGCGGAAAGAATCAGGAGTTTATCTGCAATCGGATCCAGAAATTTTCCGAATTGCGTCACCTCTGATCTTAGTCTGGCCAGATAGCCATCCAGCACGTCCGTCAAGGAGGCAATCAAAAAGATCGAAGCCGCAACAAGTGAAGATTGATAAAAAGAGACGATAAAAAAAGGAATTAGGACGATCCGAAAAAGTGTCAGGATATTGGGAAGATTCATGCGCCACTCGCCTATTTTTTAGGGGGTTTTGTTTTCCATCGGCGATGCATCCAGACCCACTGATCCGGGTATTGCTTGATTTGTTCTTCAATGCGCGAGGTAAACAGGGCCGTATTCATTTCAATGTCTTTTTCCCCATCCCCTGTTCTGATTAAATGAATCGGTTTTTGAATGGTAATATGGTGTCTGTCCCCTGGTAGACGGGTCACAAAACACATCATGGTCGTCACGCCTTTTCGTAAGGCCAGTTGTGCAGCCCCCGCGGGCGTATAGGCTTTTTTGTTGAAAAAATTAACAAAGACACCGTCCACTTTTGCGTCCTGGTCAATGAGTAATCCAAGTATCTCTTGTCTTCTCAAAACGCTTAATATTTTTCTGGATGAAGAGGGCGCTCCACGGCTGATGGTTTCTACTTTCAGTCTGGATCGGAGTTGAACAATCCATTCGTCAATCCGGTGGTCTAAAATCGGCGCTGCAATTGCGTGAATCCGGTGCCCCCGGATGCAGAGACCGGCCGCAAGCAATTCCCAATTTCCGATATGGCCCGTCACCAGAATCGTCCCCTCTCCTCTGTTCACGGCCTCTTGAAGATATTCTTCCCCTTCAATCGAAATAAGAGACTGAACCCGTTCTGGCGTAAGACGATGGAGATTGAGAATTTCGATCAGTCCTTTTCCCAGGTTTTTAAAATTGCGCTTGGAGATGGTCTCCAATTCAGACATTGATTTTGTTTCCCCAAACGCAACTTGCAGGCCTTCAATCGAACGTTTTCTTTCCCGCCGCAGGATATGATAGGTCACCCCGCCCAACAACCCGCCAAAATAAACCCCGATATGCCAGGGAAGCGCTCGTGAAACAAACGTAATGGCTTTCAAGAGTAAAAAAAGAAAGGCCTGGGTTACTTTCCTGGAAAACTTCATGCGTAAGCCTCGATGCCTTGAGAAGAAAGGATGAGATCAATGACTTCCCGAACGGCCCCTTCTCCACCGCTGCGTTTCGTGACCCAATCGACTTCTTTTTTTACCCTGTCCACAGCATTGGCCACGGCGACAGAAAAACCGACTCTGCGAAGCACCGGCAGATCAATCAAATCATCTCCGATAAATGCAATATCTTCATCTACCAGTTGGTATTTATTTAAAATTTCTTCGTAGGCCACGATTTTGTCGCCAATCCCCTGATAAAGATCACGAATCTTAAGATCTTTGGCCCGTTTGATGACATTTACAGAAGTTCGTCCGGAAATGATTCCCACCCCGACATGATACTTGTGTAATAAGGTGATACCCAAGCCATCGTAGATGGAAAAAGCCTTTATTTCTCGCCCTTCCTCATCGAAAAAAAGAAAGCCATTGGTCATGACCCCATCCACATCCAATAGAAGATATCGGACATTTCTCGCTTTTTCCAGCACTTTTTTTCTCGTTTTGTCCATGAGAAAGTCCGTGGTATTTTGCTGTGTCCCCATTAAAACACCTTCTTTTTCAGCAAATCCTGAAGATGAATCACCCCTTCGGGTCTGTCCATTTCATCCACAACAACGAGCGCAGTAATCGCATGGGTTTCCAATAAGTGAATGGCTTCTGCCGCAAGTGCGCGCCTATCAATGGTTTTTGGGGTCCGATTCATCACTTCTCTGGCAGGGACGGCAAAGATATCCCTTTTCTTCGCGATTCCTTCCCGAATCAAACGTCTCAGGTCGCCGTCTGTAATGATTCCGGACAAGACGCCTTCATTTCCGATAACGACCGTCATACCCAATTTTTTTTCGGTCATTTCAAGAACAACCTCTTGCATCGGCATTTCTTCAGAAACACGTGGCAGGGATTTTCCAGAGTGTATCATCTCTTCCACGGTCAGGAGAAGGTTTCGGCCCAAAGATCCACCCGGATGAAAAGAAGCAAAGTCTTCCTTCTGAAATCCTTTTTTCTGGAGCAGGGCAACCGCAAGGGCATCTCCCATCGCCAGGGCGGCCGTGGTACTCGCAGTCGGCGCCAGTCCAAGTGGACAAGCCTCTTCTCTGATAGATAGATCCAGGACGACATCGCTCTTTCGAGCAAGCGTCGATGCCATATTGCCAGTCATCGTAATGAGCTTTAAATTCATTCTTTTGATCGAGGGAAGAATCCGGAGAATTTCTTCCGTCTCACCGCTGTTTGAAATGGCAATGGCGACATCTGTTTTCGCAACCATCCCGAGGTCACCATGAATGCCTTCCGAGGGATGGAGAAAGAAAGCGGGCGTCCCGGTGCTGGCAAAAGTGGCACTGATTTTTTTTCCGATCAAGCCGGATTTTCCCATGCCGATCACAACGACATGTCCCTGACAGGCATGGCAAAGGGCCACCGCCCTCACAAAGCGATGATCCATCTTTTTAACCAAATCAGAAATCGTGTCCGCTTCGATCTTTAGCACACGAATGCCCTCTTCCAATGTCTTCTCTTCAGTCATCTGCCACCGCATTCAATATTCGTTTGACCTGTGACAAAAGGCGATCCAGCCCTCCAAAATCGATCATGTTCGGTCCATCAGAGGGCGCATTCGCTGGGTCGGGATGGACTTCCAGAAAAAGGCCGTCACAACCGGCAGCCACTGCCGCTTTGACAAGGGGTTCTACAAATTCACGCTGTCCGGAAGAGACCGGTCCCCCTCCCCCCGGAAGCTGGACACTGTGGGTTCCATCAAAAACAACGGGATATCCCCATTGCTTCATAATCACAATGGAACGCATGTCGCTGACCAGATTGTTATAACCAAAGCTCACGCCTCGTTCTGTCAGGAAAATCTTCTTGTTCCCGGTTGATTCCAGTTTTTTGACCACATACTCCATATCCCAGGGAGCCATGAACTGGCCTTTTTTGACATTCACAACTTTTCTGGTATTTCCGGCAGTAATAAGGAGATCTGTCTGACGGCAAAGAAACGCAGGAATCTGCAACACATCCAGCACCTCTCCGGCGGCGGATGCCTCTTTTTCCGTATGAACATCAGAAAGAACGGGCAGCCCCCGTTCCAACCGAACAGTTTCTAAAATTTTAAGTCCTTCCTGCAGGCCGATACCCCGAAAAGAAGAGACGGAGGTCCGATTGGCTTTGTCGTAGGATGATTTGAAGATTAGAGGAATGTCATGAGCAGCCGCTATTTTTTGAATGGTCTCAGCGGTTTTCAGGGAAAAGTCCCGACCTTCGATGACGCAGGGACCTGCAATGAGAAAAAAAGTGCCATTGCCAATAGAAATATTCCCGACTTCAATAGACTGAGGCATTTTAGGAACTGGCTTCATTTTCCGTTACTTTTTTTATAGGCACCGGTGTGATACCCGAAGCGGCCTGAATAAATCCTTTGAACAGCGGATGGGGATTCTGTGGTTTTGATTGAAACTCCGGGTGAAATTGGGCAGCCACAAACCAGGGATGGCCTGGAAGCTCAATCATCTCGACCAGGCGACCATCGGGAGAGAGGCCCGCAAAAACAAGTCCTGCTTCCGACAGCGTGTCCCGATAGCGGTTATTCACTTCATACCGATGCCGGTGACGCTCAGTAATTTGAGCTGTCTGATAACTTTTGTAGACAATCGTCTCTTTATTTATGCTGCAGGGATAAGCGCCCAGCCGCATGGACGCCCCTGTATCCTGGAGGCCTTCCTGACCGGGAAGAAGCGCAATCACAGGGTCCGGTGTATCCGGGATAAACTCAGCACTATTTGCTTTGCTTAAACCCGCGACATTCCGGGCAAATTCAATCACCGCACACTGCATCCCGAGACAAATCCCCAGAAAGGGAACCTGGTTTTCTCTGGCATATTGGATCGCCTTAATTTTCCCTTCAATGCCTCTTTTTCCAAATCCGCTCGCAACAAGAATTCCCTGGCAATCACCCAATACGTCTGCCGGTTTTTCATTTTCCAACTGTTCACTTTTGATCCACTTAATAACCACTTTAATTTCGTTTCCAATGCCCCCATGAATCAAGGACTCGTAGAGACTTTTATACGCATCCTTTAAATCAATGTACTTCCCGACCAGGGCAATTTGAACCTGCGCTTTCGGGGTGTTCATCCGGCGATAGATATCTTGCCATTTTTCAAGTTCGGGCGGCGGCGTCGGCAGCCCCAGTTTTTTTGTAATAATTTCATCCAGTTTTTCCTGATGAAAGAACAATGGCACCTCGTAAACACTCTGGACATCAATCGCTGAAACAACGGCTTCCCGCTCGACACTACAGAAAAGCGCAATTTTCTTTTTCAAATCCTCAGAAATCAGTCGGTCCGTTCGACAGAGTAAAATGTCTGGCTGAATACCGATTTCTCTCATTTTATTGACGCTGTGCTGGGTGGGTTTCGTCTTGAGCTCATCGGCAGCTTTGATGAAGGGAACCAGGGTCAAATGGATATACAAAACATTTTCTCTGCCTACATCAAAGGGGAACTGACGAATGGCCTCAAGAAAAGGCAGGCTTTCAATATCCCCCACCGTCCCGCCAATTTCAACAATGGCAACGTCAACCGGTTCTTTCGATGATTCCAGACGGGAAACAGCGGAGATTGATTTCTTGATCTCATCTGTAATGTGAGGCACCACCTGTACGGTCCCGCCACGATAAAAACCCTGTCGTTCTTTCGAAATCACATTGTTGTAAATCTTTCCCGTTGTGAAGTTGCTGTCCTTCGAAAGGGTCGTCGAAGTAAACCGCTCATAATGCCCGAGATCAAGGTCTGTTTCAGCCCCGTCATTCGTGACAAAAACTTCTCCATGTTGATACGGATTCATTGTCCCGGGATCAACATTAATGTAGGGATCAAGTTTCAGAAAAGTAATGGAAAGCCCACGGGCTTCAAGAAGGGTCCCAATGCCAGCAGCAGAAATCCCCTTCCCGAGAGAAGAGACCACACCGCCCGTCACAAAAATATATTTCGTTATTTTTTTATTCAAAAGTTTCCCATTGTTATCCGTTCGTTCGGTTCAAAATATGAAGTTTTTATTTTAAGACAACCCTGAAGCAAGGATTGCCTCCGCATTCTTTAAATCTTCCGGTCGGTTCACCTCCCAGAAAGATTGGGCTGCTTCTGCGTCAATCTCGACCACACCAATCCGGCCGCCTTGTTCAAGCACACGCAATTGCTCCAGACGTTCCATATGCTCCAAAGAGCCTTCCGGCGCATTTACGATTTTGAGAAGAAACGCCCTGTCGTAACAATAAATGCCATAGTGTTGATAATACTTATGATCCAAACCTCTCTTTTCAAATCCATTTTCTTCAAGATAGGGGATCGTCGAACGAGAAAAATAAAGGGCGGTTCCGTTCGTGCTGCACACAATTTTCACCGTATCAGGTGAAAAAACCGCGTTTTTTGAAGTGATTTCCGATTTGGCCGTCACCAAATCTGCCTTCCCTCCTGTAATCCAGGCTCGGCTCTTTTCGATCAAATCATCGAGCACCTTGGATCGAAACAACGGAAGATCTCCCTGCAAATTGACCACGATTGGATAGTCAAATTGAGTTGCAACCTCTGCCACACGCTCCGTTCCATTCCGATGGGATTGTGAAGTCACGCAGACTTCTCCTCCAAAATTGCGAACACATCTGGAAATCCGGTCGTCATCTGTGGCGACAATGACTTTTTCAGGAACCTTAGCTGCGATCGCCCCTTCCCAAACGTGTTGAATCATGGGTTTCCCGTGGAGATCTGCCAAGGCTTTTCCGGGAAAACGAACGGAATCGTACCGGGCTGGAATGACAAGCAATACACCTGAATTCATTAATTTTTCCTCAGTCACAGCCTTTAATCAGTCACAGATTTAAGATGATACTGCCGCGTGCAGCATTTCCCTCTCGATCGCTGCTGTTCCAACGATGCCGACCACAATCCCTGCGGCAATATTCGCGAGTTTGGCTCCCGCTAGAAGCGGAAGACCTGCGGCAAGAGACAGTGCAAGCGTGCTTAAAACAGTATCTCCTGCCCCCGTCACATCATAGACAGCCCTTGCAACGGTCGGGATATGGGTCACCGTACCGCCCTTTTCAAAGAGGCTCATTCCGTGCTCACCCCGCGTAATCAGAATCGACTCACATTCTAATTGGCCCAGCAGTTTTTTACCTGCAATGAGCAAGGATTCCTCATCAACAATTTCAATCCCGGAGGCCTGTGATGCCTCAAGATTATTCGGGGTCACCAGGGTTACTTTTTTATAGAGAGAGAAGTGACCCACCTTGGGATCTACTACAACAGGAATACCTCGATCCAGTGCAGCAGGGAGAATGACAGAGAGGAGTTTGTTTGAAAGAACCCCCTTTGCATAATCTGAAATAGCAAGGCAATCGGTCCGGGCAAGCTGATCCAGAAGATAGTCAAGCAACTTTTTTTCAGTCTTTGAAGAAATAGCCCCTTTCTTTTCATGATCAAAACGAACGACCTGTTGCTGGTGTGCAATAATGCGTGTCTTTTTTGTGGTCGGACGATCAGACTCGATTATCAGTCCATCCAGTCGGGCCTTTTTCTTTTCGATTTCTTTTCTGAGCCACTCCCCTGCATCGTCCGACCCAATGAGCGTGCAGAGCGTCCCTTCGCCGCCCAACCCAATGACATTGTTCAGGACATTGCCGCCCCCCCCAGACGAACCGATTCCGAGTTTACC
>JBHHWW010000071.1:0-7948 GCA_046756725.1 Nitrospiria bacterium
AGCCGTCCTTTTTTCTGCCGCGCTCATAAATTAATAGGATGAGGAGGAGATCATCGATGTCCCGTCCTCGAAATAGAAAACGATCAGAACGAAAATCGTTTTCCATTTTGACTTCGGGTATCTTGTTTTTGACAGGAGGGGGGGATTGTGCGAATAAATAACGGGTTGAAAAAAAAGCAGATAATAAGAAAAGAAAAACAAGATGTTTCTTGGAAAAAACATACTGAAAAGAAATCATTGGAACCCCGATTCAGACTCCTTGAGATAATGGTGACAGATGCTTAATATGGTGTCAACTTTCCTGTAAAATATGCCGAATCTTAAGGTTTTAGGAATTACAAAAAGGGATTATAAGGTTCTTGACAAAAAAAAAACCTTGCCCTATCATATTGCCGCTTTATCATGAAGGACTTGGTCAGCTTTATGTGATCCGCGTCTTTTCTGTCGTCGCTTGATCGGGCAGATGAATAAAGCAGTTAGTTCCTAAGGCGAAAGGGCAAGACAGTAAAGACAGCCTAAATTAGGGAAGTATTTCTTTCCCGATGTTTTCAATGAAGACCTCAACAAGGAGATAGAGATATGAGCAAGTTTTTTAAAGTTTTTTCTGTAACGCTTGCGGTGGGTTTTCTTTCAACCACCGTTGCTTTCGCGAAATATGCGGAAGGACCCGTCAGCGGCGGGGGAACCATCTCAGGCAAAGTTTCTTTTAAGGGTGCCCAGCCGGCGCCGAAAGAATTCAAACTTGGCGGATTTCCGCAGCCCGAGTTTTGTGGAAAAGCGGATGCCAAGGATGGAAAACGTCTCCGGCAGGATGTCCGGGTAAACGGTGGTGGTCTCGGAGATGTGGTTGTTTTTATCGACAAGATAGAAAAAGGAAAACCTTTTAAAAGTACCGAGTATAATATCGTTGCAGACCAATGCCGCTTTTTGATGGCAGAAGGGGAAGGTCCTTCCCGGGCGATTGGTGTTGTTGTGAACGCAAAAAAGACAGGCAAAAAAGCGGTGATTAAGGTAAAAAACCTTGATGCAGACCCAAGCGATCCAAAGACTGCAGCAGGCGTTCTTCACAATCCCCACGGTTATGATATCAAAGGAGCGGTACGGAAAACCATTTTCAATAAGCCAGTACCAAAGAAAGATCAGGAAATTACGATCAAAGTCAACAAACGGTGGTTCAAAAAAAGTAAATCGTTCATGTTGATTGAGTGCGATCAGCACAACTACATGAATATTTGGGCGGTTCCTGTGACAAATCCTTATTATGCGGTTGTCAACGATGATGGGACTTATTCCATTGGAGATGTCCCTGCAGGAAAGTACAAGCTGATGGCATTTCATCAGGAGTTGGGCTTCCAGTCCATTGACATCACAGTTGCTGGTGGCGCATCAGCCACTGGGAATTTTGAATTCAAATAAAGCGTAGCAAACCGGAAGTGAATAAAAAAGGGGTGTTTTTACACCCCTTTTTTATTTGTGCCTCGCACATTAAAAAAAAGAATGACTTTCTCTCAATTTCAGGATGTTTTCCATGAGATGGGCGGGGAGTGGACGACTTAAGTAAAACCCTGAGCAGCGTTACACGCGTGTGACTGTAAAAAGTTCAACTGTTCTTTCGTCTCGACGCCTTCAGAAACGACACTCAGGCTCAAACGATGTGCCATGGCAATAATTGCAGCGGTTATCGCGGCATCATCTTCATTTTCAAGGACATTTTTTATCAATGATTGATCAATTTTCAATGTTTGAATAGGGAATTGTCGAAGATAACTGATTGAGGAATGACCAATTCCAAAATCATCGATAGCCAACTGAACACCAAGTTTATTCAAGTCGTTCATGGTTTCAATCCCTCGCTCAGGATGCAGCATTGTGGTCCTTTCCGTCATCTCCAACTCGATGTACTTCATCCCAATCTTTGTTTCCTGCTGCGTCTTGGTGACGAAACCAAGCAAATTGGACTGTTCAAATTGTCGGGCAGAGATATTTACGGAAATTTTTCCGAATGCAAATCCCTGGTCTAGCCAGATTTTTGCTTGTTGAAAAGCACTTCGTAAACTCCATTCGCCAATCTGAACGACCAGACTGGTCTCTTCCGCCATTGAAATAAATGCAGATGGCAAGACCAGACCTTTTTCAGGATGTTTCCACCGAACCAGCGCTTCAAGACCAGAAATAACCCCGGTCTTTATATCGACTTGCGGCTGGTAGTATATTCTGAATTCGTCCTGTTCAAGTGCACGCTGTATCGCCATTTTTAACTCAATTCGCTCCAATGACTGGATGCCGATTTCTTCTGAATAAAACTGGTATCCATTTCTACCTTGTTTTTTTACGCAAGACACGGCCTTTTCTGCATGGTGCAAGAGGGTTTGGGCGTCATTGCCGTCAAATGGATACAAGCTGATCCCGATACTTGCGCTGATGTTATGGGGCACGTTGGAGAGTTTGCATGGTTTGGAAAGCGTGTTCAGTATTTTCTGGGCAATCGTTGCTGTGTGTTCAATCTCACTGCTTTCAGTTAAAACAATGGCAAACAAATCACCTGAAAGACGGGCCACAGTATCTGCCTCACGAACCAGTCCTGTCAGGCGTTGTGATACTTCAATCAGAAGTTGGTCGCCCCAATGCGGCCCTATGGAACGATTGATCTGCTTGAAACGGTCCAGATTAATCAAGAGAAGGGCAATTTTTTGTTCATTTCGATCGGCCTGTTTGATGACTTGATCCAGACGGTCTATGAAAAGACGTTGATTGGGCAGACCTGTCAGAATGTCGTGATAGGCAAGATAAACAAGACGTTTTTCCGAAATTTTCCGGTCTGTCATATCTGAAAAAATACCAACATAACGCAATATTTTATCCGGCATATTTTTATTTGTTTTCTCTTCTACCGCGCAGATGTCAAGCCATTCCGGATAGAGCGTGTCATCTTTTCGACGATTCCAGACTTCACCTTGCCATTGTCTCTCTTTTTTTAAGGTTTCCCATATATTTTCGAAAAATGCTTTTCCCTGCCGACCTGAATAGAAGAAATCAGGGGTTTTTCCTTTCACTTCATGCAATGTATACCCTGTAATGTTTGTAAAAGCTTCATTCACAATCTCAATCTCACCCTGTGGATTTGTGATCATGATGCCTTCAGAAGAATGCCTCATGACTGTGGCGGCAAGACGATTCTTTTCTTCCAAGCATTTTCTGTCCGTGATATCCCGTAGAATCATCAAAAAACCCATTGTTTTTCCTCGCTCAGAGACGGCGGGAAGGCAACAGAGAGAGACATCTCTCATCCTGCCAGATTTACTTTGACGGGTTATTTCTCCAAAATAGCTCCCGTGTTCTTGGAGCATTTTAAAAATATTAAAAAAAACTGTTTCTCCGAGATAAATGGCTGGTGTCTGTCCGGAAAGATCCTCATCTGCACAGGCGGTAAGTTTATGGTGATACCTGTTTTGTGCGATAAAACCGCCTTTTATATCAATCAAAGCCATGGCTTCATTTGAATAATTTAATGTTTTATTATACCGATTAAATATTTTTTTAAGTTCCTTCATGTTTTCCTTTTCAGTTTCGTACTTTGGAATGGTCTGAATCGTCACTTTTGGAATTGAATACCATAATGTAATATAGTACACTTCACCAATTTGATGTCAAGAGCGTCTTGAACAGGTGAAATGCTCATCATGGCCGTTCGTTTTAAACCGTGATTAAAATATGCTAGCGAGGAGAACATAAAAATGGGGCAATTTTTCAGGCACTTTTCTGCTGTTTTTGTTGTGGTCTCTTTTTTAGGAAACACAACGGCTTATGCTGGGAAACTGGACACGGTGAAGCAACGTGGCGTCCTTCATTGCGGTGTGAACCAGACCTTGCCTGGCTTCGGGTTTTTGAATTCCAAAGGGGGATTTGAGGGCTTTGACGTGGCCATTTGCAAAGCTGTTGGCGTGGCTGTTTTTGGTGATGTTGATAAAGTGAAATTTGTCTCACTTTCCTCGTCGCAACGTTTTACAGCCATTCAAACCGGAGAAATTGATCTTCTCTCCCGAAATACAACCTGGACGGCTTCCAGAGACGGTTCCGTCGGTGTCGATTTTACGGTAACAACTTTCTATGATGGTCAATCTGTCCAGGTTAAAAAAAATATCGGGATTACAAAAATCACTGAACTGGATGGCGCAACCATCTGCTCTGCATCAGGTACAACCACGGAAAAAAACATTACGGACTATTTTTCAAAAAAGAATTTAAAGTTTAAACTGCTGACTTTTGAAGACGGCGATGGTGTGATGGCGGCCTTGAGAGCAGACCGATGCGATGCGGCAACGTCAGACAAATCTCAACTCCTTTCCCGTCAGTTTGCGGAAAAAAATCCGGCTGACTATCTCATCTTGGATGAAACGATCTCCAAGGAACCTTTGGGGCCGGTTGTGGGATCCAATGACAGCCAGTGGAGAGATGTGGTTGTCTGGACAATTTACGGCATGATTTCCGCTGAAGAATTTGGGATTACACAGAAAAATGTCGAAAAGATGAAGAAGAGTCGAGATCCAAGAATCAGCCGACTCCTGGGCATGACGGGCACCCTGGGAAAAGGTCTGGGATTATCCAACGATTTTCTCGCCAATGTCATTCAAAAAGTCGGGAATTATGGAGAAATCTTTGCTCGAAATCTCGGCATGAAATCAAAATTTAAGATGTCTCGCGGGCTAAACGCCCTGTGGACAGAAGGTGGTTTGATGTATGCCCCACCTTTCCGGTAATCAGGCGGTGCTTTTTTCTCCATGTCGGCATTGCCAAGATGTTCAAGTGCCAGGTATCGACACATACGCTTCGGCTTTCCGTTGCTCACGTCCTGCCACGAACGAAAATAGCCCCGCCTGAACATCTCGACTAGAGGTACAATGTCACTCCCCCCTCTTTCTGCCCCTTTGACTTCCAAGATCCCTTTTTATCGGAACATCAAAAACATCTCTATTTTTTTACAGATTTTTTTTGTCGTGGCTGTTGCGATTTTATTTTTTTTTATGCTTCGCAACATGTTTGAAGGGCTTGCCCAACAAAATTTGAAAATAGAATTCCAATTCATGACAGAGGAAGCCGGTTTTTCAATCAGTGAAGGCATTCCATTCTCATCAAAAGAATCCTACTGGCAAGCCTTCCTCATTGGACTGGTCAATACCTTTCGTGTTGCAGCACTGGGTATTTTTTTAAGTACTTTTCTTGGCATCCTCATTGGTGTTGGGCGTCTCTCACCAAACTATTTATTCCGAAAACTCGCTACCGTCTATGTGGAAATTATTCGAAATATCCCTTTGCTGGTACAGCTTTTTGTCTGGTATCACGTTTTCTATTTGTCCTTGCCTGGCATTCGTCAGGCCATTCAATTGCCCGGTACGATTTATTTGAGCAATCGAGGGGTCTTTTATCCTTGGTGGGAACTCACTGAAACCACCCCACTTTGGCTTGTTTTTGTCAGTTTTGCCTTTGTGTGCGGATTTGTAACTCTATTTGTGATGAAGCGAAGAGAAAAGAGGACCGGGTTGCCGCAAGCAAAATTTAGTGGGTCGTTTCTTGTTTTTTCAGTTTTGGTACTGATCAGCATTCTCGTTCTTCCAGAGTCTCCTCTACGCCTTAGCCTTCCTCATTTGAAAAAATTTAATTTTCAGGGAGGGATTCGGTTTTCTCCAGAATTTATGGGTTTGTTAAGTGGACTAACTATTTATACTGCCGCATTTATTGCCGAAATTGTCAGAGCGGGCATTTTGGCCGTTCCCAAAGGACAAACAGAGGCGGCTCAGGCATTGGGGTTCAGCCGGTTCCAGATTTTCCGGATGATCATTTTCCCTCAGGCTATGCGTGTTATTTTCCCCCCCCTGGCAAATCAATATCTCAACCTGACAAAAAACTCGAGCTTGGCGCTTGTGATTGGTTTTGCAGATCTTTTTCAAGTTTCCCAGACAATTTCAAACCAGTCCGGCAACGCAATCCCGATCATCTTATTGGTGATGGCGTCCTATCTCAGCATGAGTCTCTTCATCTCGTCAGTCATTAACTGGTTTAATGCCAAGACGAAAATGATCACAAGATGATGCCTGTAAATACCGGAAATGAAAGACTTCGCTGGATCAAAACTTCACTCTTCAGTTCCTGGATTAATACCGTATTAAGCCTAATCAGTCTCATCCTATTTTTCCTCATTGTTATTCCGATGGTTGAGTTCGTATTTTACAATGCAAACTGGCGGGTCATTGCAGATAATTTCCATCTTTTTTTAGTGGGTTCCTATCCAAAAGAACAACTCTGGCGAATCTTTCTGAGTATCGCACTCTTGGCAGTAATGATTGTCTTTTCAGGGATTTTTCAAAAACTTCGCTCAAAATTTTTTGTACCGGCATGGCTGCTGTACTTTCTTCTTTCCTTGATCTTGCTAAGCGGTTTTAGTGGGAGCGTTATCTTGCCCAAGGTGGAAAGCCATTTGTGGGGAGGGCTGCTCTTGACCTTACTGGTTACGGTAGTGGGTATTTTATTTTCATTCCCATTGGGCGTTTTGTTGGCTCTGGGTAGAAGAAGTGACCTTTTAGTAATTCAAATGTTTTGTATCGGCTTTATTGAAATGATCCGAGGTGTTCCGATGATCACCCTGTTGTTTATGGGGCAAGTCCTCATTCCACTATTTCTACCGCCTACATGGGTGATCAGCAACCTGGTTCGCATGATGATTGCCGTCACATTTTTTTCTGCCGCTTACATGGCTGAATATGTCCGGGGCGGCTTACAGTCTCTTTCTGCCGGACAGATTGAAGCGGCGCAAGCCCTTGGTTTAAATCGTTTCCAGACGACATTTTTTGTCGTCCTTCCCCAGGCGGTCCGTGCAGTCATTCCCGGACTTACGGGCCAGTGCATCGCACTCTTTAAAGACACTTCCCTCGTTGCAATTGTCGGTCTGCTCGATTTAACCGGGGCGGCCAAGGCGGCGATCGGACAGGCTGATTTTATTGGATTGGAAGCGGAGGTATTTATGGCCATTGCGCTTGTCTATTGGGTTTTTAGTTTTTCAATGTCAAAATACAGCCGATATTTGGAAAAACAGTTCGGAGTGGGTATTCGATGAGTTCAATTATTTCAAAAACAGGTGATGTAACAGGCAGTGCGTCTAATGAAAAGATAATTATCTGCCGCAATATCCATAAATGGTTTGGGGATTTTTATGCCTTGAGAGGGGTCAATGTTGAGATCCGGAAGGGAGAAGTCGTCGTCATTATCGGGCCTTCCGGTTCCGGAAAATCAACGTTTATCCGGACCCTCAATCGCCTGGAAATTCATGAAAAAGGGGAAATCATCGTTCATGGAACGGTTTTGAATGATGATGTAAAAAATATTGAAACCATCCGCAGAGAAGTGGGCATGGTGTTTCAAAGTTTCAATCTCTTTCCACATTTAAGCATTTTGGAGAATATCACTCTGGCCCAAATCTGGGTCCGAAAACGACCCAGGAAAGAAGCAGAAAAGAAGGCAATGACTTTGTTGAAACGGGTGGGTATTCCTGAACAGGCGGACAAATATCCGGGGCAGCTTTCAGGTGGTCAACAGCAGCGGGTTGCCATTGCCAGAGCGCTTGCCATGGATCCTGAAGTGATGCTGTTTGATGAACCGACATCGGCGCTGGATCCAGAAATGATCAAAGAAGTGCTCGATGTCATGAAGGAACTTGCCAGAAGCGGAATGACCATGTTGGTCGTGACTCATGAAATGGCCTTTGCCCGGGAAGTCGCAAATCGCATTCTTTTTTTTGATCAGGGGCAAATCCTGGAAGAAACCACTCCCGAAATCTTTTTCACAAACCCGAGCCACGAACGTTCCAAAAATTTCCTCTCTAAAATACTCGGACATTGATAACGCTTTGTATGCTGATTATTCCCTCCCCCGAAAATATATGGTCTTTTTTTTCTAC
>JBHHWW010000072.1:0-7920 GCA_046756725.1 Nitrospiria bacterium
ACATGAAAAAAGACTGATTAAAATCAATCACTTATAAATGTGTTTCTTGAGAGAGGATACTTAATTTCCTTGGTTTGTTTGACACATGTGAGATTCTATGCTAAAGTTCCCTCCATTTGAGCTTAGAGTTTTAGAATGCGGAAAGGTTCAGATTCTTATTCTTTTGTCGTTTTTTCTGGATCCACTGCGTCTGAGCCTTACCGTTTTTCTTTAAAAAAACGGGTGTGTAATTTTTTCCTTTCATTCCTGTTTCTCTCCATTGTCTTTCTCGTCGGTTTTTCTATTCAGCACTATGCAATGTGGAATCAACTCGATGATCTGAAGCAGCTTCGTGATGAAAATAAGATCCAAAAAATACAAATAAAGGCTTTTTCAGGTTCAATTGAAGATCTTAAGGAGCAGATGGTCCGCTTGGTTGAGTTTGATCGTAAGTTAAGGGTAATGACCGACATCGGCCCGCCACAGGGGAGTAGTGAGTCATTTGGAGTTGGAGGAACAGAAGAGCAGGGTGCTGCCTATTCAACCTCCAATGTATCTGTGTCGAGTCTGTCCACCTCGATCAGTCAAGATTTGGATCTCCTTCACGCGACTGTTCTGAAACAAAAGAAAAGTTTTCAGGAATTGGAAGAGGTTGTCCAAAGCCGTGAGTCTCTTTGGGCGTCAACGCCTTCTATCTGGCCAACCTCGGGTTGGCTGAGTTCTTCTTTTGGTAAGCGGATCTCTCCCTTTACCGGACATCTTGCCATGCATAACGGAATTGATATTGCCGCACGTCCAGGGACACCAGTCATTGCCCCGGCGGGAGGAGTCGTCTCTTATTCCAGATTTAATGGTGGGTATGGACGGTATCTCAAGCTTAGCCATGGTTATGGAATAGAATCCCACTATGGGCATCTGTCTAAAACAGCAGTTAAAGTCGGCCAGAAAGTAAAGCGTGGAGATGTTATAGCCTATGTGGGCAATACCGGTCTTTCCACGGGGCCTCACCTCCATTATGAAATCCTTGTGAATAACGCTGCAGTCAATCCGATGAAGTATATCCTAAATTAATAGATCTACGGGGAGGAGAGAGTTTCTCCTGTAGCGAGAGGGGGTGTCTTAAAGTTCTGATTCCCTTTCTTGAATTGTTAACACCGGTATGTTGTCTTGGTTTTATTCAGCGTATCAGGAAAGAGGAGGTGTTCAGGGCCGATGTCAGTGCAAGGTAAAGTGAAGTGGTTTAATGAGAAAAAAGGATATGGGTTTCTTGAGAGAGATGAAGGAGGGGATGTATTTGTTCATTTCTCCGCAATAAAAGGTGATGGTTTCAAGACCTTGTCTGAGGGCCAGTCTGTCGAGTTTGAAGTCGTACAAGGCGAGAAGGGTCCCCAAGCAACGGATGTTGTCCCGTCTGATTAAAAGGTTGATTGCCAATATCTAAGCCCCGACGAGATTATCCTTGTCGGGGTTTTTTTATGTAAATAAACGGGACTAACTATAATCGGCATGTGATACAATTAGGCCGTACTCGTTGGTAAAAGGAGAATGCAATGTTAGGAGTCGGAAGGCTTGTCAGAAAGGTGATCGGAAGCCAGAATGACAGGGAGTTAAAGCGCCTGTGGCCTATTGTTTCAAAGGTCAATTCTCTTGAAAAAACAACCTCATCACTTTCAGACCAAGCCTTGCGTGAAAAGACGATATCATTCAGAAAAAAACTGGATCCTTTTAAGTCAAGTGACCTTAATAATTCAGGGACGAATAAAGAACTTTCTGAGTTATTTGAATCCATTTTACCAGAAGCGTTCGCAGTGGTTAGAGAGGGATCTCGACGTGTTCTAGGAATGCGGCACTTTGATGTCCAAATTCTCGGCGGTATGGTCCTCCATGAGGGAAAAATCGCTGAGATGACAACCGGAGAAGGAAAAACACTCGTTGCGACTTTGCCGGTCTATTTGAACGCTCTGCTTGAGCGAGGAGTTCATGTTGTAACGGTTAATGATTACCTGGCAAAACGAGATTCGGATTGGATGGGTCAGCTTTATCGCTTTTTGGGGCTGACCGTCGGGCGGATCCAACATGATGCGACTGACCTCGAACGACAAGAGGCATATGGTTCTGATGTGACCTATGGGACAAACAACGAATATGGATTTGACTATCTTCGAGACAACATGAAGTTCGAAAAGAAAAGTTTTGTTCAACGTATTCCTCACTACGCCATTATTGATGAAGTGGACAGTATTTTAATCGATGAAGCACGGACGCCCCTCATTATCTCAGGACCTGCAGAAGACTCTACCGAGCTCTATTACCGGGTCAACCAAATTATTCCCAGCCTTAAAAAGGAGGCGGATTATACGGTTGAAGAAAAAACGAAGACAGTGACACTGACTGAGGAAGGGAATGAAAAAGTTGAGAGGTTGCTGGGGGTTGAAAATTTGTATGACTTGGCGAATATTTCTCTGGTCCATCATGTTTTACAAGGGCTCAAGGCGCATGTTTTGTTTAAGAAGGATGTCGACTATGTCGTAAAGGATGGCGAGGTCATCATTGTCGATGAGTTTACCGGACGGATGATGGCTGGGCGGCGGTGGAGTGACGGTCTTCATCAGGCTGTCGAATCAAAAGAACATGTAAAAATTGCCAATGAAAATCAGACATTGGCATCCATTACTTTTCAAAATTTTTTCCGACTTTATCATAAATTGGCGGGAATGACAGGGACTGCCGACACTGAAGCGGCTGAATTTCAGAAAATTTACAACCTTGAGGTTGTTGTTGTTCCGTCAAATCGGGAGATGAGGCGTGAAAGTTATTCAGATGTAATTTACCGGACAGAGAATGAAAAGTTTAACGCGATTGTTGAAGAAATTGCCGAAATGAACAAAGCTGGCAGACCCACTCTGGTTGGGACGATTACCATTGAAACGTCAGAACGCATCGCTAAATTATTAAAACGGAGTGGCATTTCACATTCTGTTCTGAATGCAAAATTTCACGAGAAAGAAGCCGATATTATTGCACAGGCTGGGCGGAAAGGGGCTGTTACGATTGCCACCAATATGGCTGGTCGAGGAACAGATATCCTCCTCGGAGGCAATGCGGAATTCTTGACGAAGCAGTATGAACGGCAACACCCGGACATTTCTCAGGAATCCCTGGAGAGGGTACAAGAGAAATTTGCCTCTGATTGTGAAAAAGAAAAGAAAGAGGTTCTTGATCTCGGAGGGCTTCATATTGTTGGAACAGAACGTCATGAATCTCGTCGGGTTGATAACCAGTTGCGAGGGCGTGCCGGACGTCAGGGAGATCCTGGTTCTTCCCGCTTTTATCTGTCTTTGGAAGATGATCTCCTTAGAATTTTTGGTTCTGATAAGATTTCTAATTTGATGAGCCGCATGGGAATGGAAGAGGGGGTTCCGATTGAGCATCGTATGGTCTCAAAGGCCATCGAAAATGCCCAGAAACGAGTCGAAGGACACAACTTTGATATCAGGAAGCAACTCCTCGAATACGACGATGTGATGAACAAGCAGCGGATTGTTATCTATAACCGTCGTCGGGAAGTCCTTTCCGGAGAAGATATTTCTGAAGATATTGAGGAGTATATTGAAGAAGAAGTGGATGCACTCTTGGAGACCTACTGCCCGGAGGAAGCCTATTCTGAAGCGTGGGATGGAAATGGACTGATTGAAGGTTTGGCCCATCAGTTTTCTTTTTCTGTGACAACGGAAGAGCTTGGTTTTCCAGCCATTGGCAGAGATGCTTTAAAAGAAGATATTCTTAAGAAAGTAACAGACTTCTATCAAAAAAAACGAGACGATTTCGGTCTAGAAATATCAAAAACCATTGAAAAACAAATTTTTCTCCAGAACATCGATACCCATTGGAAAGACCACCTCCTGGCGATGGATTCTCTTAAAGAAGGCATCGGATTGCGGGGCTATGGGCAGAAGGAACCCATTAGTGAATATAAACGTGAAGGATTTGAAATGTTTAGTGCAATGATAGACCGCATTAAACGAGATACGATCGAATCGCTTTTCCGTGTACAACTGGTTAGTAGAGAAGACAAACCGGCTGTTTCAGTCTTTCCGAAGAGAGGGGCGATGCGGATGAACCGGGGGGAATCAACCCCCGTCCAGACAGTGCATCGAGAGGGTAAAAAAGTTGGTAGAAATGATCCCTGTTCTTGCGGAAGCGGAAAAAAATATAAGAAGTGTTGTGGAAGATAGAGGTCATGCAGTCGGGTGACGAGAAGCAACCCATCAAAATTAGTCCCAATTGTCTCGCCAAAAAAAAATCTCATCAAACGCTCCAAACAATCGCAGAAGAAAACAAACGTCTCAAGCAAGAGCTCCGGCAAAAGAATCGGGAACTGAGTTACTTTGTCAACATCGGGAAAGAGCTTGCCGGCATTCTCGAATTCAATAAGGTGATTCGGGTCATTCTGTCAGCAGCACGACGGCTGATACGCTGTGAGGACTGGTCTCTCCTTTTGCGAGATGAAACCAGTAATCTGTTTTATTATAAATTGGGAAAAAGGGCCTCGATGAAGGTCCTCAAAACAATTCGATATAAACTCGGAGAGGGACCCGTCGGGTGGGTTGCAAAAAAAGGACTGCCGCTTCTTATCTCTGATTTCTCAAAGCAACGGAGATTTCAAGACAAGAACTTCTATTCCCATATTGAAATAAGATCCCTTCTCTGCCTGCCAATCAAAGCGAATGACCAGGTTATTGGTGTGGTTCAGATGATCAATCGGCTTGGCCCGGCATCTTTTACGGAGAGTGATCTTCACATTTTAGCCAATCTGATTGAACAGGCTTCCCTTACGATTGAGCGTTCAGATCTTTACAAAAAAATGTCTGAGTTGGTGACTACAGATGACCTGACCCACCTTTATAATCTTCGTTACCTGGACCGCGTTTTGGAGAGTGAAATCATGCGGTGCCAACGCTATGGAACATCCCTCTCGTTTATCTTTATCGATTTAGACCATTTTAAACAAGTGAATGACCATCATGGGCACCTGCTGGGAAGTCAGGTCCTCGTTGAGGTGGCTGAAATTCTTACTAAAAATCTGAGAGATGTCGATATCATCGCACGCTATGGCGGCGATGAATTTGTTGCCGTCTTGCCTGAGACGGCGGTTGACCAAGCCGGTCGGGTCTCTGAGCGGATTTGTAGTGCAATTCGCCGCTATCAGTTTTTGAAGAGACAAGGTCTTTCATTAAAAATCACCGCAAGTTTAGGGGTGTCTGGTGTACCAGATCATGCCGATAACAAGAAGGATCTGATTTATTTCGCAGACAAGGCCATGTATCAAGCAAAAAATACAGGACGAGACCGAGTCTGCTTAACTGGTTTCACAGACACCTGATCTACGGATAAGACAGCGATGTTGACAGGCGCTAAATTGACAACATCTAGTCGCTGTCAGAGAAGGCACTCAGGAGTGATTGTCGCATGGCCTCAATTGGGGGCTTTTCCTTTGTCCAGATCTTGAAGGCGAGCGCGCCCTGATACAGGAGCATACCGAGACCTGGAACAGTTGTTGCGCCTCTTTTTTTGGCCGCGAGAAGCAAGGCTGTCTCGTAAGGACGATAGATCAAGTCTGCAACAACCCATCCTGTATGGATGAACGATGAATCAAAGGGCAGTGGGTCATCGGGCTTCATCCCAAGCGGCGTGGTGTTGATCAGGAGGATTTTCCCCTTGGTCTGGATGGGTTCATTTTTTCCAAAAGCCATCTGTTTTACAGTCATCTCTACGTCCGAAAAATGTGCCGACAGGTGATCCGCCAGATACCGTCCACGGTTTATATTCCTCACTTGAATGACCATTTTTTTCACCCCTGCGGCTAAGAGAGCGACCGCAACGCCCCGTGCTGCGCCTCCCGCGCCGATCAAGAATACGACCATTCCGGCCGGATCAACGCCCTGCTCACGGAGCGATGCGATAAAACCCGCGCCATCGGTGTTGTGTCCGATCAAGCGCCCAGAGCGATTATCTATCGTGTTTACTGCCCCGATTTTCGATGCTGTCGGCGTTATTTCATCCAAAAAAGGGATGATATTTTTTTTGTGAGGAATGGTGACATTGATCCCGGAAATGCCCAATGCGGCGAGGGAGCGAGTGGCCTGCTCCAAGGCATGGTTCTGAACTTTAAAAGGCACATAGGTATAGGGAAGACCCAGCGTCTCAAAGGCCGTTTGGTGCATCAAAGGGGACAGGGTGTGGGCGATCGGATTTCCGAAAATGCCAAAAACTTTTTTAATTTTAGATGATTTGGAGGGCGGCATCCGAATTCACAAAAGAAGGGTTGTCTATCTGTTCCGGGATTTCCTGTAAAAACTGAATGAAGCCTTTTGCATCTGAGGGAACGACATACACTTTCACACCCAAGGCGCTCTCAATTTCCTCCGGCGTGGTCTCATCCAGGAAATGTGTACCCGGATCATTCAGCATCACGGCAGGAATCAGAAGAATCTGTTCGATTTCCGTATTCTCCTCTCGTTCTTTTTTCTTTTCCTGAACGGCCGCAATAATATCTTTGCCCGTAATTAAACCTGCAACGGTCACCGAATCACCAAAAAAATCATTGATGACGGTAACCACATCAAAGGTCATATTAAAAAAGGGATGCGTCTTAAAACAATCCGCGAGATAAGAAGAAAAAGAAGTTCCTGTAACCATCAGAATATTTAAGGGTGTCAATCGCTTTCGGAGCGTGAGACTTCTGACCGACTTGAAGGTTTCCATAAAAAACGGGACGAGGCCAACTCCGTTTTCAAGTTGGTTCAATTCCTGATAACTCTCCAGAGGCGGAAAGGGCCGACCCGAAATCACAAACCATTCATCTGCGATAGAGATGAACGGGGTTCCCAGTTTCTTTAAAAAACGCGCCTGTATCGAGGCCATGAGGTCGAGCAGGTTACGGGCGTATTCGCGCGAAACCGACTTCACACCAGGAAGCCCTTTGCGATGCTTTGTCAGTCCGACTGGAACGATGGCAAGTGCCTTCACAGCGGGATAAAACTTCACCAGATCTTCAATGCTTTGTGTCAGATATTTTCCATCGTTCAGGTCCGGGCAGAGCACAATCTGGCACAGCATGTCGATCTTGTGATCGGCCATTTCTTGGATTTCTCCCAGAATATCCCGCGCTCTGGGATTGACCAGCAATTCGCGCCGAAGGGCCTGATCGGTGGTGTGAACCGAAACGTAGAGCGGACTCATCCGCTGTTCAAAAATGCGGGCCTTGTCCCTCCGGGTGAGGTTGGTCAACGTAATGTAATTTCCAAAAAGGAAGGAAAACCGATAATCTTCATCCCGGATATAAAGGGCATTGCGCTCGCCTTCCGGCATTTGATCGACAAAACAGAAGACGCATTTGTTCGGACATTGCCGGATTTTCATCTCCGGGAGTTCGATGCCGAGGTCTTCATCCAGGTCTTTTTCAATCTCAATTTCCCAGACTTCGTCATTGGATTTGCAAAGTTCCAGAAGAAGTGCTTCTTCGCCTTCCAAGAAGCGATAATCGATCACATCCTTCACGTCCTTGCCATTGATGCTGAGCAGACGGTCTCCAGGAACAATCCCGACCTCTTCCGCGATGCTACCGGTAGAAACGGCTTGAACGATCAAGCCATGCTTTCGTCTAGTTTTCGTTTTCATCATGGGGATTTGGCTGTCCAATATTCAAAGAGTGTCCTACCAAAATTAGGGCTGATTATAAAAACGGCTTCTTTGCAAAGTCAATCATCCTGTCTCTGACAAAAATAGATAGATCCGAATCTTCCGGGACGGTGGAAACGGGAATTTGAAGGGCATTTTGCCAACCCAGCAATATGGTTCATCTTCAGGGTGAATTAAAGAACATTTGGAATGAAAATAAACGCTTTAAGATGAGGCACGTAATTAAAAAAAGTGGCAGCG
>JBHHWW010000073.1:0-7794 GCA_046756725.1 Nitrospiria bacterium
CGGAAACCACTGCCTGCGCTGGAATATCCTTCGTGATACCGGACTTTCCGCCCACAACCACATCATCCCCCACGGAAAGATGCCCTGCCACCCCGACCTGTCCAGCCAATGTGACATGCTCTCCAATTGTTGCACTCCCGGAAATGCCCACCTGAGACACCAGAATCGTATCGCACCCGATTTTCACATTGTGGCCAATCTGAACCAGATTGTCTACCTTCGTTCCCCGACCGATGACCGTATCCCCGAGGGTCCCTCGATCGACTGTGACATTCGCGCCCAATTCGACATCATCCTCTATCACCACACCTCCGACCTGCGGAATCTTGTGGTATTTTCCTTCCTTTGGAGCAAAACCAAAACCATCACTGCCAATCACAGTCCCACTGTGTATAATCACATTCCTCCCGATCTTCACCCCTTCCCGAATCGTGACATTGGGATAAATCAGACTCCCTTTCCCAATCTCACTGCCTTCGCCAATAAAAACACCTGCGCTCACACGTACGGCTTCTCCAATCCTCGCTCGGTCTTCAATCCTTGCGAAAGGCGCAACAGAGGCCCCTTCTCCAATCAAAACAGCCTCTCCAATGGAGGCTTCTGAAGAAATTCCCGGTGGATAGGATTGTAACGCATGAAAGAAGGACAGAAGTTTTGAAAAAGCGAAATAAGGATCATGGACCAACAGAAAGGTCTTGTTGACCCCTGCAATCCTCTTTTTTGAAATCAGGACAGAGGCCTTCGAAAGGCGTGCTTTTTTCTCATACTTGGGATGGGTAATGAAGGCAGCTTCCCCCGCTTTCGCATCGTTTATCGGCGCGACACCCGTAATCAGCAGATCTCGCCTTCCGACAATCTGACCGTTCAGATGTTGTTCGATTTCTTCGAGTGGGGTAGACATACACACTTCCAATGCAATGATTCTGTTATTTACCTGCGTCCTTATCCAATTGCGCTAAAACTTTATCCGTGATATCAAGTGCCGCTTTAGAATATAGGACAGATCCGCCTTCGTTATTTTTATCAAGAACAAAGAGGTAATCTTCTTTTTCAGCAACCACTTTGATCGCCACTTCCATCTTTCCATTAAACTCACGGAGTGAAGAAACCTTCTTATTCTGAACTTCCTGATTGAGGTCTCGCGCTCTTTTCTGAAAATCAAGCACCTTACTCTGAAACTCAGATTGCTTTACTTTTTTAGCCTCTTCGGTAAGGAGATCCGCTTGACTCCGAAGTTCTTCTTCGAGCTCTCTCAGGTTTTTTTCCTCTAATTCAACAATCTTTTGACGACTTTTTACATATTCTTCAACCTTTTTCTGGGTCTCTTTTCCTAGTACAGATGTTTCCAGGAGGTGCTGCGCATCGACAAAACCAATTTTGACCGATTCGGCGGAGGCCATCCCGGTAAATGATAAAAAGACAGTCATCATTGAATAAATAAACACTTTTTTCATTTGTTCTCCTTCTGAATGTAATCAATTAAAGTATTGTGACGGACAAAGAAACTGACGATTCAGCTTCCTGCCGAATCACTTCTAAAAAAGGGACCCGATCGAAAACTCAACAGCGCGTGAAGGCTCTCCTGGTTCCGGATCCAGATTATAACCCCATTCCAGGCGGAGCGGCCCCAAGGGAGAAATCCATCGAACTCCAAAACCCGCGGCCTTTCTCATGCCCGAAAAATCAATCGCATCCCCGCTATCAAACGCTGCGCCGTAATCATAAAAAAAAAGCAGCTTGATTTTTGCTTCTTCGACCAAGGGGATCAAATATTCAACATTAAAAAAAAGTTGCTTACTCCCCCCCTTGATTTCTCCAAGTTCATCCAGTGGACCGGCTTTTCCAAACTTAAAACCGCGGACGGTATTAATGCCTCCCACAAAAAATCGTTCTCCCACAGGGAGTTCTTCCCCGTCGATCCCCTCCGCAAATCCAAACCGACCATGAACAGAAAAAACATGGTCCCACCAAAGCGGGAAAAAGCGGCTTGAATCTGCGATGATTTTATAATAAGCGTTGTCCCCTCCCAAAAATGTGCCTGCATATTCCAGAGAAAGAGAATTTCGCCCGCCTTCTTTCGGATCAAAAAAGAAGTCTCTTGTGTCTCTCGAAAGCGAAAAGCCAAGCGCACTCGTCAAAGTTTTTCCCAGCGCCGCCTGCGCTTGAATCTGGCTCGGAACAGTGCTGTCAATGTTCCCGTTTTCATCGAGGCGAAGATCCAGGAGATCCAGGGTCTCGACAGTATAGCTGACGCTGCCCCGAACGTATTCCCCGTAAGACCGTCCCAAGATCACATCGCCTCCGATGCGCCGCTCATCATAGGACCCAAAGTCCCGAAGCTGATTAAAAAGGTCGAAGGTGCCGGATAGGTCACGATCAAAAAGATAGGGTTCCCGGAAGGTCAGACTGTATGAGGCTTGCCGCGTTCCTGTTTGGCCTTTCAGCTTTAAAAGCTGCCCTTTCCCGAGGAAATTCCCCATCGTCACATCAAATGTCCCGACGAATTTATCTGTTGAACTATAGCCGCCGCCGACGCTGAACGTCCCGGTCGGTTTTTCTTTCACCTCGACGTCAAGATCAACCCACCCCCGATCCACCTGCCTGGGGACAATATTAATTGTTTCAAAATAGTTCAAGTTGTTCAGACGTTCGAAACTCCTTCTCAGTTTTTTCGTGTCAATGCGCTCTTGCTCATTAATGCGAATTTCCCGGCGAATGACCTTGTCCCGCGTCTTGTTATTTCCCGAAATATTAATTTCCCTGACCTGAACGGGATCGCCTTCCGTCACACGGAAGTTTACATCAACGGTCCTGGTCTCATTATCCGGACGCAAATCAGGCGTTACATTCGCATAGATATAGCCACTTTCACCGTAATGATCGATCATTTTGAGGGTGTCCTGACGCAAGGCCCCCCGGTTAAAAACGGCGCCTGCCTGACTTTTTGTCAAAGAAGAAAGGGTTGCAGATTCAAAAAGGGTGTTTCCGCTATAACTGATATCGCCAATAGAAAACTGTTCTCCCTCATGAACCGGAATCGTAATCTCAAACCATGCCTTGTCATCGCTCAACTGAACTCTGGGTTCTGCGACATCGATATTTAGATATCCATGGTTCAAATAATGCGCCTCAATCCGCTCCTGGTCGATCTCCATCTGATCTTTTTTAAATCGTCCTGATTCGGTAATCCAGGAGGTCAGCCAAAAGTACGTTGAGGTTTCCATATTTTTCTGCAGCTGCTTTCCCTCGAAAGCGTGATTTCCCTCAAATCGAATCGTTTTTATATAAGCCTGGTCCCCCTCTTCGATCAAGAAGGTCAGGACAACGCGGTTATCAGTGAGACTTTGTGTCACGGGGGTCACCACTGTATTATAATACCCATCTTCTTCGTACAAACCCTTAATCATCAAAATAACGCTTTTGATATTTTTGAGGTCAAAGAAGGTCTGGGTTTTGATAGGGATTTTTTCTTCAAGACGGTCCTTACCAATGTTTTCATTCCCTTCATAAACCACATCGACCAGAAAGGGTTTTTCATGAACGATAAAATAAAGGGCGATGCCGCCTTCAAGCCCCTCAGATTCAACTTCTACATTTTCAAAAAAACCCATCTCGTAGAGATGTTTCAGGTCCGCCTGAACCTGTGCAGGCGAGAAAATATCGCCTTCCTTGAGTGACAGCTTGGATAGGATATTCTTTTTGTCAATTTTGTGATTGCCTTTCACCTCGATCAACTTGATCCGAATCTCTTTTCCCTGAGCGAATGCGCCTGGGGAAAGGAAAACAACAAAAAAAAGAAAAATCAGGTTGAACCGGTTGAACAATGGGACGATCCTAATTCGAGCGACTGATGGGACTTAGAAAACTCAAAATCCGCACATGCTATCACTTTCACTTACAATCTGTAAACAGGACCTGAACACTGTGAATATTTCCAAATTTACTTGTGAAAAACCATCCAACCGCTTGAATATACGGTTGTTCTACGATAGAGTGACTGCGTATTTTATCGTATTCTCTCCAGAAACATTTGCGACTGATCCACGAAACCAGGGAACCCATTGGATAGTCGGAGAAACACCATCATTCACCAACTTAGCGACCATAAGATCCTGGTTGTAGACGATGACCGGGACATCAGAAAAATACTCGAAGACCGCTTAAGAAAAATGGGATGCCGGGTTATTTCTGCAGAAAATGGGATAGACGCACTTGAGAAGATCGCACTTGAAGGCCCGGATGTAATGTTCCTGGATTTAAAGATGCCGAAGATGAGCGGCATGGAGGTACTCAATAGAATCAGTGGGAACCCCGGCCTCTGTGTGATTGTCATGACTGCATATGGGACGATTCAAAAAGCGGTAGACGCCATGAAGGCAGGCGCGCGCGACTTTGTCACAAAACCTTTTTCAGCGGACCATATCTCATTCGTACTGAATAAGGCATTGGAAGGAATCACTTATCCACTCATTCCAGGAGAAGAAACGCAACATCTTAAAACAGACATCAGCACACCTTTTCAAGACATCATCGGAGAAAGCGCCGCCTTCAAAGAGACTGTTGGACTGGCCAAAAAAGTTGCGGATACTTCTTCTTCTGTCCTGATTCTGGGTGAAAGTGGAACGGGAAAGGAGGTTTTTGCCCGTGCGATTCACCGGTGGAGCCCTCGATCCGCCCAACCCTTTATTGTCGTAAATTGTGTCGCATTGAGGGACGAGCTCCTTGAGAGCGAATTATTCGGCCATGAAAAAGGGGCCTTCACCGGGGCGCTCCATCTAAAACGAGGGAAAATAGAAATTGCGAATGGAGGCACTGTTTTTCTGGATGAAATTGGAGAAATCAAACCGGAACTCCAGGTCAAACTATTAAGGGTGCTTCAAGAAAGGGAATTTGAAAGAGTTGGAGGAACGCGATCTATTCGTGTCAATATCCGCATTCTTGCAGCCACCCATCGGAACCTTTATAGGGAGGTAAAGCGAGGTCGGTTCCGTGAAGATCTCTATTTTCGATTGAATGTAATCTCATTGAAACTTCCTCCCCTCAGGAAGAGGGCAGACGATATTCTGCCGCTTGCCCATTATTTCATTCGTCGATTCTGTCTCAGTTTAAATAAAGAGATCATGCAGATTTCACAGAATGCGATGAAAGACCTCCAGGATTATCACTGGCCCGGAAATATAAGAGAACTCGCCAATTTAATGGAACGTGCTGTGGTATTGGCCCCAGGACCGGAAATAACGCCACAAGACCTTCCCCTGTGGATGGAACAGACGCTTGATGACACGATTGAGACGCTGGAGATGACGGCCCCCTACCATGCGTCTACCCGTACTTTTCAACAGAAATTGATCCTGAATACCCTTGCGGAAAACGAGCAGAACAAGACCCGGGCTGCGGCGGCCCTGGGCTTAAACCGCACCTATTTGGCACGACTCATCAAAAAACTGAACCTCACCTAACAAAAATAGTGGACGCACCACGTAAATACTTCACGTCCCTTCCTTTTATTTTAACTATTCTGACTGCCATCCCGTCATTTGCCGCGCCAGCCCCCTCCCTCGACCCGGAAGTGACCGTCATCATCAGTCAGGATTTGCCTATTTACCAGCAGGCCCTGGCGGGATTTAAAAAAATTTACACTGGACGCATCCAGGCAATTAACCTCAAGGGAAATCCGAACCAGATTCATCAACTCAGAGAAGGCAGACAAATTTCCGAAAAACGCCTCATTCTCACCATCGGCCTGATCGCCGCAAAAGCGGTAAAAAAAGCCTATCCTGGGACACCGACTGTCTTTTCGATGGTATTTGATCCTGAGCGGTTTTCCCTTAAAGACAAAAAAACAACGGGCGTCAGTCTTGATGTTCCGTCCAACATTCTTCTCGGTAAAATAAAAGAACTATTTTGGGAAGCAACCCGTATTGGCATTTTGTACGACCCTCAAAAAAATACAAAAATCCTTGATTTTGCCCGGCAAGCTTCAAGATCTCAGGAGATATCTCTGGTCGCTGTTCCAGTCAGGTCTGAAAAAGCGCTTTCTGAAGCCATTCAAAAGCTGGAAGGAAAGATTGACTTGCTCTGGATGATTCCCGACAGCACCGTCATCACACCAAGGTCAATCGGATTTATCCTGCTGCATTTCCTGCGTCATAAAATTCCCATTGTGTCCTTTTCAGAAGCGCTCGTCAGGAAGGGTTCCGTTGCGGCATTTTCTCCCGACTATGGGGCTGTGGGAGAGGAAGCAGGCCGCTTGGTCCTTCAGGTTCTGAAAGGAAAGAGTCCTGCTGAATTGCCCATACGCAGTTTAAAAAAAACCAAACTGACCGTGAATTTAAAGACCGCAAAAAAAATGGGCGTGTCACTTAATCCCCAATCCATCAAAAGCGCAGACCATGTTTATAAATAAACTCAACATCACAATAAAGTTGTCCCTCTTGTTTAGTCTCATTATTAGTCTGTCCTGTGCGACGATCGGTTGGTTTTTTTTTCACCATTCCAAAGACGCGCTCGTCGAGAATTTTATGAAGCGAGGCGTCCTGCTTGCCGACAATCTTGCACACAATAGTTGGTATGACGTGTTTTCAGAAAATCACATAAATCTTGATCGGCTCATTGAAAGCAGCCTCCATATAGAAGAAGTCGTTTACGTCGCCATCCTGAACCATGAAGAAAAAATTCTAAGTCAAAAAAATAAGTTGTCCTTCGATGAAGACAAATCACAATGGGGAGTTGTCTCAACCGGAAATGATCTGACGGGAAAACAGCCGGTTTACCATGTGCTTTCCACCGATGAGGAAGAAATATTCATTTTTTCAGCCCCCGTTATCTCTGCCGCATCGGATGAAATACGCAGCGATTTTCCGCAAGAACTCCTTGAAGAGGAACATTTAGAAGGTTCTTTATTGGAAAGCACTGAAGAAGGGACGGTCCGGATCGGCATGTCAAACACCGTCCTGGACCGTCAGGTCCAAGACGCGCTCCACAAGGGGATTCGGATAACCTTGCTCATGATTGTCGGAGGGATGACGCTGGGTTACTTCGTGGCGATCAGTTATAGCCATTCTTTGTCTGTTTTGGCATCTTCTGCAAAAAAGATTTCCACAGGCGATTTCTCACAGGAGATCCCGGTCAGGAACCATGATGAAATCGGAAGCCTCACTTTAATATTCAACCAGATGGTCCGGTCTCTTTTACGCCGGGATCAGGAAATGAAGAAACTTCATCAGGACCTCACTCAACTGAATAGAGTCCTCGAACAACGCGTCAAGGAACGCACCTCAGCCCTGGAAGAGGCCCTTAATGAAGTGACCAGTGAGAAAAATAAAACAGAAAAAATCCTGCATCAAATTGCTGACGGGGTCATTGTGAGCAATGAGAAACACGAAGTTTTGCTCATAAACAAGGCCGCCAGGAGAATGCTGAAAATAACGACCAAAGAAGAGGAGGCTCCAAATGCCACTGGAAACATTTCGGCGTTTCAAAATATAATGAATCATCCAAGAGAAGGGTCGGACGGTGAATTTGAAATCGACGTGCCGGAAGGAATCCCTCCATTAACTCTGAAAATAACGGTCGCCCCGCTTAAATCTGAAAATAACGAAACCTTTGGAAGCGTCGCGGTGCTCCATGATGTCACCCGGTTTAAAGAAGTGGATCGCCTCAAATCGGAATTTGTTTCCCACGTCTCGCATGAAATTCGTACGCCACTCACCTCCATCAGAGGGTATATCGATAATTTTGAAGAGATCGACCGAATCGAAATTGTCCGGGGTCCGGGGTCCGCGATATGGGGTG
>JBHHWW010000074.1:0-7563 GCA_046756725.1 Nitrospiria bacterium
GTGGTGTAGTTTCTTCTTTTTCTATTATTGCTACCCTCATTCCAAAACTGGGCCACTGCATCTGACCTTCCTGGGAACCTGTCCCGTCATGCAGAAATTATCCATTTTCAAAATCAACTGAATCAAAACGTTACAAAGGAGGAGAACCTCAAAAAGAGACTCAGAGAGATATTTGTGGTCGCGGCACGCCCACAAGCGGAATATCTCCTTTATCAGAAAAGTCTGGGGATTGCAGGTCTTTATTCGCAGTTAACGCAATTGAAAGAAGAAAGAAAAGACATCATAAAACAAATTACACTGTTAGAAGGAAAACCATTTACTGCATCCTTTATTCTGGGCTTGGAAACCTTTTCTTCTCCACACTTTTATCCGGCTTATAGCGGCGCCCCCCTCCTTTCTTTCAATAACCTTCGCGATTCAGACGCCGGAAGCCGGGTTCTATTGACCCCAGCTTCGACCGCAGTGGTTCAGACTCTGACGGTTGTTTTTTTTCTACTCGTTGTTTCTCTGCCGCTCATCGCAATTTATAAGCGCAGACATAGATACACGGAAAAAGAGGTCATTCGTGTTTTTCCGATCTTCACAGTCCAGACAGGCAAGGGACATCGGGATCTCTTTAAAATGGCCGCGTGAAGATTTTATTGATTTAAGGAGATCTATTGATGAGAAGAATCATGACGGAGGTAAATGCTTGTTCTGAGGGGAAGAACCTGATGGAATTGACAGCCTCTCATTTAATGAAACGGGAAATTATCTCCTTCGACTGCCATACATCCTGCCACCTCATTGCAGAGACCATGGTTGAAGACAATTTCGGCGGTGCCCCCATCGTCGATCATGAAGCGCGGTTAATTGGCATTGTCACCGAATACGATCTCCTCAAAGCAATGATGAATGGACGCACGCTTTATGAAACACATGCCAATGAAATCATGACGCGTCCGGCTGTCTCCATCCCGGACGGGATGTTCGTCGAAGAAATCCTCGCACTGCTTCAATCCCGACATCTCATTCGAATCCCCGTTGTAAACACAAGAGGACGCTTGGTCGGCATGGTCGCTCGTCGGGATATTCTCGGGTGTTATATAAAAATGGGAATAGAGGGTTCGGTATTATTGTGAACCTTTGCCCTTTCAAAAGAATAAAATGGATTTTCAATTAACAGAAGAACAAAAGATGGTGCGGGCAACCACACGCCGTTTTGTAGAGCGGGAAGTCGATGCACAGGCGGCATCTTTTCAAAGAGAGACCCTACTGAAACTGGGAAAAGAAGGTCTACTGGGCGGCCCCATTCCAAGCGAATATGGCGGAGGTGGACTTGATTTTATCAGTTACGCACTCTTCCTTGAAGAGATTGGCCGGGTATCATCATCCCTTCGTTCCGCAGTGTCCGTTCAGATTTCGCTGGTCGCCCTCACCCTCCTTAAATGGGGCACGGAAAAACAAAAAAAGCGCTTTCTCCCCCCGCTCTGCTGTGGAAAATCAATTGCCTGTTTTGCTTTGACAGAACCTGAAGCAGGAAGCGATGCCGCCTCGCTCACAACCCGGGCCAGAGAAACAGGGAAAACCTGGACACTCAATGGCATGAAAACATTTATCACCAACGGAGGCCCGGCTGACCTCGCCCTAGTCATTGCTCAAACGGTGCCAGGGACGGGAACAAAGGGTCTCGCTGCTTTCCTTGTTGAACGGAAGAAAAGTCCTTTTGAATCAAGACCGCTTCATGGAAAGCTCGGGTTAAGGGCATCAGACACCTCGGAAATTTATTTTGATGAAACACTGCTCCCCTCTGAAAATATCCTGGGAAAGGTGGGTGAAGGTTTTCAGATTGCCATGTCTGCCCTGGATCAAGGGCGGTTCAGCGTAGCGGCAGGCTGCATCGGCATTCTCGAAGGATGTCTGAGCGCCTCCGTCAAACATGCAAAAGAACGACGTCAATTTAATCATCCGATCGCTCATTTTCAACTGGTTCAGGAGTTGCTCTCCAGAATGAAAGTCGATTCCGATGCAGCCCGGCTGCTCGTTTATCGAGCGGCCCTTTTAAAAGACAAGGGGCTGCCCGGCACGCTGGAGGTATCCATTGCAAAGCTGTTTTCATCAGAAGCCGCAGTCCGTGCCGCAAATGACGCGGTTCAAATTTTCGGGGCAACGGGGTATCTGGATGAAACCCCGGTCGCCCGTTATTACCGGGACGCAAAGGCGACAACCATTTATGAAGGAACCACTCAAATCCAGAAACTGATCATTGGTCGATACCTGACCGGCATTCGTGCTTTTGGATAAAATTTCATGAAAAAATAAGGAGGGTTTTATCATGAAGCAAAAATATATAAAAATATTATTCTGGAGTGCTTCAGTCCTGATATTTTTGCTCTTTACCGGACCAAGCCATGCCAGCAAAAGGCTCCTGACTGTAAATGCGACAATGGGGGAAAAGGTTGTTTCTCAAACATCTTCCACAATTAAAGAACTGAATGAGATTCATGAGGAAATGATGGAAACCATCGATCAAACAAACCAGATTTTCTTTGGACAAATCGCTCGCTTGATCGATGTACACGGAGATCTTGGCGCTTTGCTTCGAAATCATGACGCATTAAAATTCAAGACTGCTGAGGATATCGAGTATATCCGTTTTAACCTCGACACGATGATTTCTGAACACACCGCATTCCAAATGAGAGTTTCTGAACACATTGGAAAAGCGCAGGAAGAACTGGGACGCTTCATTGTCGACTCGCAAAAAGAAATGTCCGGCACCGTCACATTATCCCAGGAACGCCTGGCCAAACTGATCCGCGACAGTGCGCTTCTCCACAAAAAACTTGCTACAGAAGTCATTAACATGCGAATTCGCTTAGGAAAAGAACTTCAGGATCACGCCGCCTTGCTTATACGTGTTTCTCAAAAAATGGGACGATCCGGAAATCAACTGCGAGCAACAATCGTCCACCACTCAGAAACGCTTCGCTCCGCAAAAGGGGAACTTCTGGCTCAAGATCAATTGTCAGAGACCATGAACAAAGGAGCCGAAGCAGGAGAAGCCCTTTTAATACGATTTGAGAAATCCCGGTCCCCTTTGGGATTTTAATGGAGGGAGATAGAAAATGATTCCAATAATATCAACATTAATGACAGAACACATCTATTCAATCACGGCAGAAAAATCAGTTCAGGAAGGTGCCGAGGAAATGGCTTCTGAGAATATCGGCAGCCTTCTCGTAGAACAAAAAGGGAAATACATCGGAATGATTACGGAAGTAGACATCATTCGAAAAGTCGTTGCTAAAAAACGGGAACCGTCCTCTGTCACTATTTCGGAAGTGATGGCCGCCCCGATTGTGACAATCGGGCATGACCAGACAATCATTGAAGCCCACGACCTGATGGAGGAGCAGCAAATTCGCCACCTCGCGGTGACACGATATGGTGAAATCATCGGCATCGTTTCGGTCCGTGACTTCCTTCATCCGATCTTTATTGAAAAAGGAAGTGAGGATTTAGTTCAAAAAGCAAGTGGATTTTAGAAAACCTGTTTGAGAGATATTGAGAGGTCGATCATGTCAAAAAAAATCTCGACAAATATAAAGACTGCCCTTTGTGCAGTCATGATTGCCGTAATGTGGAGCAGTCTTGCAGTGGCAATTGACACGACATCAGGACCGAATGGATCGCCAACAACACTTCCCTTCTACCGCCAGTTGAATCAAAACATTGAAAGCGAGGCGGCGCTCTATTCAGATTACAGTGTCTACCAAGAACGTCTCCGTGTTCAGATTTTTTGGGACCAATTGGAGCAGCTCAACCTGAGCAGAGATGAGATCATTCAAACAATTGCAATGTTAGAGAAGAGAATACGACTGGAAGGCGTCATGTCAGAAAATGCGTACAACACGGTCAGCGGTCCACCACTCCTCTCCGGCCCCTATTTTCTTGCAGACACTTTTTCAAACTGGAGAGGTTTTTACATTTTGGTTTCGGGTGGGTTTTTATTGATAAATGCATTTCTTCTCACGCTGGCTGTGTGTGTCACCTGCCGGAGAAATGTCGGCGCTTTTATCATCGGCAACCTGAAAAAGATGATTTCCGGAGACCATGGTTCTGGTAATGGCGATGATGCCCCATTCCCAGATAATAACCCTCTCCATAGAAAAGCGGCATGATTCAAAAGGGTCGGATATTTCCAAGCATGTCGCGTTGCCGAGGTTTACAGAAGGCCGTATTTCCGGAGCTTGTATTGTAGAGAGCTTCGATGAATTTCAAGGGATTTCGCTGCTTTCGTCTGATTTCCGTTTTCTTCCTCCATTGTTTTCCGGATCATTTCTCGTTCCATCGCCTCAATTCGGGCAGTCAATCCACCTCCCGAAAGGGAAGTATCCAGCGCTTTCTCCGGAAGGGCAATCGACTGGAGTTCCGGCGGGAGATCTTCCATGTCAATGGTCTCTCCTTCTGCCAAAACGACGGCCCGTTCAATCACGTTTTCCAACTCCCGAACATTTCCAGACCATTGATAAGCAGATAACAGTTCAGCGATTTCTGAGGAAATCTGCACGTCTTTATGAAGTTCCTGATTGAATTTTTGGAGGAAGTACTTTGACAATAAAGAAATATCTCCTTCCCGCTCTTTAAGAGAGGGAAGGAGGATTTCGATGACGCGGATTCGATAGTAGAGATCCTCCCGAAACCGGTCCGCCTGAACTTCTTCTTTTAAATCTCTGTGCGTCGCTGCAATCAAACGGGCATCGACCTTGATGGTTTTTGTCCCGCCGACGCGTTCAAGTTCTTTCTCCTGGATAAAACGAAGTACTTTTACCTGGAGGTGAAGTGGCATATCCCCGATTTCATCCAGAAATAGGGTCCCTCCTTCGGCCATCTCAAACCGCCCTTTTTTCTGGGCAGTCGCACCCGTAAAAGAGCCTTTTTCATGGCCAAAGAGTTCTGCTTCGATCAGATTTTCCGGGATTGCCCCGCAATTGACGGCAATAAAGGGCCGGTCGGAACGGGGCCCGTTCTGATGTATTTCACGAGCGACCAATTCTTTTCCGGTGCCCGTCTCGCCGGCGATGAGCACAGGGGTTCTGTTGGGTGCGACCTTTGAAATCAGCCGAAAAACCTGTTTCATTTTTGGCGATTCTCCAATAATTTTTCCGACAGAATGATTGATCATTTCACGAAGATATCGGTTTTCAACCATAATGCGACGTTGCGCGAGCGCCTTCTCAACCTTTGCCTCAATTTCGGTCAAGGAAAAAGGCTTCAAAATATAATCGAAGGCACCCTCCCGCATTGCGTCAACAGCACTTTCTACCGTTCCAAATGCAGTAATCACAAGCACAGGGGTATGGGGTGAGTGCTTCTTTATCTCCCCTAAAAGTTCTATCCCCGACATCCCACCCATTTGAAGATCTGTCAGAACCAGATCGGCTTCTTCTTCCAGAAAGCGTTGAAGCGCGTCTTCCCCACTGGCGGCTTCAACCACCTCAAATTCCTTGTCCAGGAAAAGACGAGCCAAAGAGCGGCGAATGGATCGATTGTCATCTGTTACAAGTATCCGTGTCATATTTGTTTTTCCTTCTCTTGATTAATCGGTACTTTAATAAAAAGAGTCGTCCCTTCCTTTTCATTGTTTTTAAAAAACATTTTTCCGCCATGACTGGAGATAATACGATGAGATATGGCCAAGCCCAATCCTGTTCCTCCTGCCTTCGTTGTAAAAAAAGGTTGAAACATTTTTTTCTGATTTTTCAGGGGAATTCCCGGCCCGGTGTCACATACCCGCAACAACAGAAGACCATCCGATACCTCTGCGTGAATAACCAGTTCACCGCGCCCCTTCATCGCCTGAATCGAATTTAAAAACGCGTTTAAGAGAACGCGCCGAAATTCACCTGGATCGACATAAACAGGCGGTATATTTTCCGGGAGCTCCACCTGAACAGACAGTTCTGGGTATTTTCCAGGCGGGATGGCAAAGGCAAGGGCGCCATCCAGCAATTCCCACAGATCTGTTTTTTCCAGTTGAATCGTGGGCATCCTGGAAAACCGCAGAAAGTCCGTCACGAACTTGTTCAGGTGGCCGACCTCACTGACCACTTCATCCGCCAGTTCTTTCTCTGCCGCTCCCTTTGTTTTCCGGGCAAGCAGTTCAACGAGGGCTTGAATGGCCGCCAGAGGGTTTCGAATTTCATGCGCCACGCCGGCCGACAGCTCTCCAAGCATCGCAAGCTGTTCCTTGAGTTTAATCTCCTCCTGTAACTTTCTGACTTCTGTCAAATCATTAAAAACGGCTGTAACTCCAATTTGTTCTCCCCCTGCATTTTTCAAAAGAGATGTCGTGACGACCATCCATCTTTCCCCGTAGACCGCATCATCAATAAAAAATTCCCTTCGGGAAGAATCGACATGTTGATCCACTGTCATCATAATAAATTCTGAGAGCGCTTGAAAAGGTCCCAGAGATTCCTGTACCGTATTTTCCAGAAGAGATGAGGCAGAAATCCCCAGGATTTTTTCAGCCGCCGGATTACATGCCGTGATCCGGCCCTTAAGATTGGTTCCAATGACTCCGCTTGAAATACTCTTCAGTAGCGTCTGGCTATATCCCTCCAATTCCTCAGCACGGGTTTTTTCATCCCGATACATCTTTTTCAAAAGGGCATCTTTGCTCTGAACCTGGTCAATCATGTGATTAAAATGATTCCCCAAATCTCCGAGTTCGTCATGGCGGTTTATCGCCACTTTTGTATAAATACTTTCTTGCCCAAGTTGTTCGGTGGCCGTTACAAGATGGTGAATGGGGCGAATCATCGACCGGGAAAGAAAAAAACTAATCATGCCGATCAATCCGGTACTGGCAATGGTAATCCAGAACGATTGTCCCCTCACTTCATTGATACTCTCCATAAAATCAGCCCCGACTTCGACGCCCACAACGGCGATGACACGTCCTTTCTTATCTCTAATCGGCGCATATCCCGATTTATAAAACCGACCATCGGCACCCAGGTACATAAACGAAGATTGGGGGGTGCCCTCCCAAACACGATCCAGTTCCGACGTATCAATTTGAAGCAGCAGATTTTCATCGCCAATTTTCTGTTTTTCGTCAAGATCAATAATGAATCTATTTTCCCGGTCAACAATATCCAGATTACTAATTTCTGTCGCATTCTGAATTTTTTTCAATTTCTTAAGGAGAAGCCTGTAAAGGGAGGTATCTTCATCACCGGGTTGTATCCGAATCAGAAAATTGGGGTTCACTGCATCGGCGGCCAAATTAGCGACGCCCACCAAACGACGTGAGAGTTCCGCATTCAGGCCTTCTTTTGCTGAATTGTAAAAAAACCATCCACTCAAAGAAAGAACGGTCACGATCAGCGAAATATATGGAATGAAAAACTTAAGGAATAACCGGCTTCGAATGACAGAGCGTCTTTCCCCGACTTCTTTTTGTATTACCTGTTCAGTCAAAAAAAGACCTGTTCTTGATATTTTCCGTAAACTTGCCTGAAGATATCAGAAATCTCACCGACCGTTGCTTTTTCCCTCACGGCTTCAAGGACA
>JBHHWW010000075.1:0-7423 GCA_046756725.1 Nitrospiria bacterium
CTTTTTCAGAAAATAAAAGATTTCCGCCGCATTACGACACGCTATGAACGCTTGGCTTGAAACTATCAGGCTATGTTGAGTTTAGTGGCTTCTGTGATTTGGCTGGCTTAATTGAGAACGCCCCCTAGTGTACTTCTCTAAGCTGAAGTTTTATAACATGACCCGTCAGGAGAAAAAGTAATGGACAAAGCAAAGCGTATCCATGTCATTGAGGATGAGGAGGATATCGCAAGGTTGATCCAATACAATCTTGCCCTGGAAAGATTTGAGGTCAGCGTCTCAAATACGGGCGAAATCGGATTCGCCGCAATTGGAGACGACCCTCCAGACCTCATCTTACTCGATTTGATGCTTCCAGGCATCGATGGTCTTGAAATCTGCCGTCTCTTGAAGGCCAAAGAAAAAACTTCGGCAATCCCGATCGTTATAGTGACCGCAAAGGGAACAGAGCAGGACATTGTGCGTGGTCTTGAACTCGGTGCTGATGATTATATTACAAAGCCTTTCAGCCCTAAAGTATTGGTGGCAAGGGTAAAGGCGGTCTTTCGACGATTGGGCAAAAAAATACCCAGTCAGGCAGAGCTGCTCAAAGTGGGGGATTTAGCGATTCATCCCGGAAAGTTTGAAGTCATGGTGTCAAATCAAAAAATTGACCTGACGCGTTCGGAATTTCAAATATTGCATTATTTATCTCAACGGCCTGGGTGGGTCTTTACGCGTTCCCAGATTGTTGATGCGATTCACGGAGATGATTACGCCGTTACCGATCGGACGATTGATTTTCAAATGGTTGGACTGAGAAAAAAACTCGGCGCAGAGAACCCATACATTGAGACCGTCCGGGGCGTGGGGTATCGTTTTAGAGAAGAGGTATGAAACGCCGCCGATTGATTTGGAAACTTTACCCGTCCTTCGTTTTCATTTCGCTGACCGCGCTGATCTCCGTGACCCTTATTGCCTGTTTATCTTTTCGTTCCTTCTATTACCAGCAAAAAGAATCGGAACTCAGCTCAAAGGCAAATTTAGTCCGCACTCAGTTTCTTGAGTTAATCAAAAACGAACACTATGACAAAATCCAAGAAATATGTGAGCGGTCTGGCAAAAGTGCCTCAACACGACTCACGGTGATGCTTACTTCCGGCCAGGTGATTGGGGATTCTGAAAAAGATCCAAGCGACATGGACAATCATCTAGACCGGCCTGAAATAAGAACAGCACTTGGAACGAAACATCAGGGCGTGGCAACCCGGTATAGCCACACACTCAAAGAAGATCTCATGTACTTGGCTGTCCCACTCTTTTCAGAAAATCAAATCGTGGGTCTTGTGAGGGTATCGATTCCCTTAATAGGCATTCAAAGCGCGCTTTGGAGTATTTATTACAGAATATTGATCGGGTTGTTCGTCTTGCTTTTTTTCGTCGCCGGCCTGAGTTGGTTTGTGTCAAGAAAATTAAGCCGCCCCTTGGAGATGATGAAGGTTCAGGCTGAGAAAATTGCCGAAGGCGACCTATCAAGGAAAATCAATTTACATCCGTCCGAACCGCAAGAGGCCTTCGATCTCGCAAACGCGATGAATAAAATCTCAGTACAACTCAAGCAAAAGATGGACGAAATATTGGCGTCCAAAAATGAACAGGAGGCCGTCTATTCAAGTATTTTAGAAGGCATTATCGCCCTCAACCGCGAGGGAAAAATCGTTCACTTGAATAAAGCGGCGCATCACATTCTTGGAATAGATAAAATATCCGCAAAAACAATCAACAATGAAGATACGATTAGAAATGCTGAGCTGCAAGGGTTTATGAAAACCGCCCTTCAGAAAAATGAACCCTTTGAAAATGACATTGTCATCCAAAACGGCGAGACAAGATATCTCTACGTCTATTCATCCCCCATGATGGACACGAAGGGACATCAGATTGGGGTGGTGGTGGTCATCAATGATTTGACAAAACTCAGAGAACTTGAAAATCATCGGCGGGAATTTGTTGCCAATGTCTCTCATGAATTAAAAACGCCATTAACTTCCATTCAAGGTTTTTCAGAGACACTACTTAATCCTTCTGTAACCGATCCAAATGAACGAAAGGAGTTTCTGAAAATTATACACAATCATGCAAGCCGTCTTGGGGCGATTATAGAAGACCTGCTTTCCCTTTCTAAAATTGAAAAAGAATCCACTCAAAAAGAAATCGCTTTGACGGATGAATGGATTAAGCCGACGCTAGAATCTGCAATGGAACTTTGCCAGACCAAGGCGGATCAACGAAACACCCGCTTTCGCTTAAGATGTCCCGACGACATCAGAGCAAGGATCAATAGACCTCTATTCGAGCAGGCCATGGTCAATCTCTTCGATAATGCCATTAAATACGGCAAAGTAGGAGGAGAAATTCAAATTGAAGTCGAAACAACCCCTTCAGCAGTCTGTATTTCTGTTGCCGATCAGGGTGTTGGGATTTCAAAAGAACATCTCCCCAGGCTTTTTGAAAGGTTCTACCGTGTCGATAAGGCCCGCAGCAGAACGATGGGCGGAACAGGACTTGGATTATCCATCGTGAAACATATTGCCCTGGCACATCAGGGAAGCGTTGATGTCCAAAGCACGATAGGAAAAGGCAGTCAGTTTTCATTCACTATCCCCATTTCCTCTTCCTAACACAAATCTAACATTTCCCTCACAATCATCAAACCCTCTGGGCTTAGGGTTTAGTCATTCGGATATCCATGTAAAAGAGGGAAAAATGAAAAGCACATTATCGACCATGGCCGCTTTTTCGGCGTTCCTATTCATCGTATTGTCTACAATTGAACCGTCTTTCGCAGAAACCTTGAGGGGCACTGTTAGGGTTGACGGCTCAAGTACGGTCTTCCCCATTACAGAAGCCGTTGCCGAGGAGTTTGGGAAAGCGCACCGAAGGGTTCGCGTAACCGTCGGGGTCTCTGGAACCGGAGGTGGTTTTAAAAAGTTTACTGTGGGGGAAATTGACATCAACGATGCCTCAAGACCCATTAAAAGCATTGAGGCAAAAAAGGCAAAGGAAAACAACATTGAATATATTGAAGTGCCCGTTGCCTTTGACGGCATCACCGTCGTCGTCAATCCAAAAAATACATGGGTTGATTTTTTAAGCGTCAGTGAACTTAAAAAAATCTGGGCGCCCGGCAGCCAGGTCAAAACATGGAAAGATGTCCGTCCCGAATGGCCCAATAGAAAAATCAGGCTCTACGGCCCTGGAACGGATTCAGGCACATTCGATTATTTTACGGAAGTCATTAATGGGAGATCTCATGCAAGCCGGTCGGATTTTACGAAGAGTGAAGATGACAATGTACTGGTTCAAGGGGTTTCAGGAGACCGTGACGCACTTGGGTATTTTGGTTTTGCTTATTATTCTGAAAATAAAGATAAACTGAAACTCGTTCCCATCAAAGACAAAGAAGCGGCAATTGCTCCTTCATTATTTACGATTAATGACGGGAGTTATTCGCCCCTCTCCCGCCCAATCTTTCTCTATGTGAACAAAAAATCGGTCAGTCGTCCTGAAGTCAGTGCATTTGTTCTGTTTTATCTTAAAAATGCAGGTGTTCTTTCTAAAGATGTCGGCTATGTTCCCCTTCTAAAATCACAACATGATGAAGGTCCAGAAAAAATTAAAAAAGCACTCTTCAGATGACAAAGGCCAAGTGGATCGATAAATTCCTGGAAGGAGCGCTGTTACTTTGCGTCTCCGTGACCGTGATAACGACGATTTGCGTCGTTATTATTCTCGGCAAGGAGACCCTTTCATTTTTTTCCAGTATTTCTATTATTGACTTTTTATTTGGGACAAGGTGGGAACCCCTGCTCGAACCCAAGTCCTTTGGGGTATTGCCTCTTGTATCCGGCACATTTTTAATCGTGATCGGCGCCATGGTGATTGCCTTGCCATCAGGTCTCATTATTGCCGCGTATCTCAACGAATTTGCGTCAAACCAATTTCGATCTGTGGTTAAACCGGTGTTAGAAATATTGGCAGGCATCCCGACTGTCGTTTATGGATATTTTGCACTCACGTTTATTACCCCGTTACTGAAAACTATTTTCCCCGACATGCAGATCTTTAATGCGGCTAGTGGGGCTATTGTTGTGGGCATCATGATTCTCCCCATGATTTCTTCCCTTTGTGATGATGGATTTAGGGCGGTCCCAAGCACAATACGGGACGGCGCTTATGCGCTTGGGGCAACGCCTTATGAAGTCACCACGCAAATTATCTTGCCTTCAGCAAAATCAAGGGTTGCAGCCGCAGTCGTTTTGGCTGTTTCTCGCGCCATTGGGGAAACAATGGCTGTGACTTTAGCGGCAGTAGCAACGCCAAACATGACACTCAACCCTTTGGAAAGTATTCAAACGATGACCGCTTATATTGTCCAGGTCAGTTTGGGGGATACCCCTGCAGGAGGCATTGAATACCAAACATGTTTTGCTGTGGCGGGCCTTTTATTTGTGATGACACTGACGATGAACCTCATTGGAAACCATTTCATTTTTAAGGAAAGATAGAAGCCAATGGCACAAAGCTGGAGAAAAAAGCGCGAAACCGTCTTCCTTTGGATTTGCAGAGGCGTCACCTTTTTAGCCATTTTTATTTTGGGCATACTCCTCTTTCATATTTTAAGGGAAGGCGCTCACTGGTTGAATCTTGATTTTCTCAATCGCTTCCCATCACGATATCCTTCAAAAGCGGGGATTAAATCAGCCCTCTTTGGCAGTGTGTGGATCATTTCAATGACGGCGATGATCTCCATTCCTTTAGGGGTTGCGACCGCAATTTATTTAGAAGAATATGCGCCCAAAAACAGACTCATTCGATTCATTCAAGTCAATATTTCAAATCTTGCTGGGATGCCCTCGATTGTCTATGGTCTTTTAGGGCTTGACGTTTTTGTCAGATTTTTTAATTTGGATCGAAGCCTATGGGCAGGCAGCCTCACCTTGAGTCTTTTAATACTTCCCGTGATTATTATTTCCTCTCAGGAAGCGATTCGTGCAGTGCCTGATTCGATCCGAGACGCGGCTTTTGCCTTGGGTGCACGACGATGGCAAATCATTCTCGGACAGCTGCTTCCTGCAGCCTTGCCTGGGATCATGACCGGTCTGATTTTAGCTCTATCACGGGCCATTGGAGAAAGCGCGCCCTTAATTATGATCGGCGCATTAAGCTATGTCGCTTTTGTACCAGAGGGCCCCAGTGATCCTTTCACCGTACTGCCGGTTCAAATCTTTAATTGGGCGGGACGACCGCAAGCGGACTTTCATGGGATCGCCGCCGCAGGAATCATTGTACTATTGGTCGTGCTTTTTATTATAAACTTCTTTGCTGTGATGATTCGGCAAAAGTTTCAAAGGTACAAAATGTAATGAAGTGTGACATCCAAGACAAAGAAGTCATCTTAAAAATTGAAAACCTTTCTATTGCCTACGGAGAGAAGCTTGCTGTTGAGAAAGCAAACCTCGACATTCGTAAAAATCAAGTGACCGCCGTGATCGGGCCCTCGGGCTGCGGGAAAAGTACCTTGCTTCGTTCGATAAATCGCATGAATGAATTTAACCCCATTGTGAAAACCGATGGGAATATTTCCTGTTGCGGAAAGAACCTCTATGGGCCAAAAATTGATCCGACTGAAATCAGAAGAACAATCGGCATGGTCTTTCAAAAGCCAAACCCTTTTCCAAAATCCATCTTCAACAACATTATTTGGGGACCAAAGATCAACGGCTTTTTGAAAGATCCTGATCAATTGGTCGAAAACGCTCTAGTACGTGCCGCCCTTTGGGATGAAGTCAAAGACCGCTTGCATGATTCCGCGCTGAATTTATCCGGTGGACAGCAGCAACGCCTTTGTATTGCGCGTACCATTGCAATGAGCCCCGATATCATCCTCATGGATGAACCGTGTTCAGCACTGGACCCAAAATCCACAGCGCGAATTGAAGACTTAATCACAGAATTAAGATCTAACTATACAATCATTATTGTGACGCATAATATGCAGCAAGCCGCACGTATCTCTGATGAAACGGCTTTCTTTTATGAGGGACGATTAATCGAGTTTGGTCCGACAAAAGAGATTTTCACGAAACCAATGCTCAAACAAACAGAAGATTACATTACCGGGCGCTTCGGATAGGAAAAAGGATACGGACCATGTCAAAACATTTCCAAAAAGAGTTAGAGCGATTAAAGAAAAACCTGCTTTCACTCAGCGCAGTCGTTGAGGGGAGCGTTCAAAAAGCCGTCCGTTCAATCAGTCACAGGGACATCACGCTTGCCCAGGAAGTGATTGACAATGACGACTTAATTAATTTGTCGGAAGTTGAAATTGAGGAAGATTGTCTTAAAATACTCGCCCTCCATCAACCTGTTGCGATGGACTTGCGCTTTGTCGTAGCCGTGTTGAAAATCAATAATGATTTAGAACGTATCGGTGATTTGGCTGTGAACATTGCTGAACGCTCCACCTATCTGAGCCAAGAAGCCCCCGTGAAAATGCCGTTCGATTTTGAAACCATGGAGCAAAAAACGCAACTCATGCTAAAAAAAGCCATTGATGCTTTAATCCAGATGGATGTCGTGATTGCATACGAAGTATGTGCCGCTGATGATGAAGTGGATGCCATCAATCGAGAAATGTATTTTCAAGTTTCGGAAGGTTTGCGTCAATCGCCCAATCAATCTCAGAAACTGATTCACTGTCTTTCGGTATCACGCCACCTTGAAAGAATTGCGGATTACGCCACCAATATTGCTGAAGACGTGATCTATATGATTGAAGGCAAAATCGTTCGCCATCAGCCCGAAGAGTATTATAACCTAAAATGAGCGGTTTCAAAATTTTACCGGCCTCTTAACAATTCCCCGCAGAAGTGAGATACTTGCTGAAAATTAAAAAGGGAGGAGAGATGCAAAAAGAAGAAACCGCCTTTTTAAAGTGGCAAGCCCGTTTTGGGACAGAAGAAGATTGCATAAATTACCTTATTGAAGAACGATGGGGATCGGGGTTTATTTGTACAAGATGTGGCCATGACCAATCCTATTTCATCGCCTTTGGAAAACACGGCAATGCAGAGCTTGCCGGAACCAGGTTTCTATTACGGCGAAAACACTGTTTCACTCAACAAACCTGTCGTTGAGGAAATGGTTCTGGGCAATATTCTTGGTTGTTTCGGATAAAGGCGGCATTTCTGCAGTACGTCTATCAAAATATTTGGATGTCCCTTGGCCAACGGCAAGGTTGGTGTTACGAAAAATAAGGACGGCCATGGGGAATCGTGACAGTCTTTACCGTCTGAGCAAGATGGTGGAGGTTGATGACGCATTGGTTGGTGGGAAGCGATCAGGAAAACGTGGGCGAGGTGCAGAAGGGAAAACGTCTGTG
>JBHHWW010000076.1:0-7337 GCA_046756725.1 Nitrospiria bacterium
AACATGCTCATGTCTTAGCACCGTCCTTCCTGACGGCTCCAAGAGATGGGCGCACCGTAGGTAATGTCTGAAACCCAAACCCGATCAGGTGTAGCAACTTTAAAATTACGGTCTAGTAAATTCGGGGCAATCGGCAGACTGTGTTTGCTATCTGTCGTCACCTTGAACTTCTTTCTCCGTCGAACAGAGACTCCAGCCAAGTTCATCAGCGTTTGTGCCCTGTAGCGACCACAGGGAGTACCATTTGCTTCGATTTCTTCTGATATACGCCGAGTTCCATAAGTTCCTCTTGATTCCTCAGATGCCCTTTTTACTATTGGAATGAGATTCTCATTCTCTATCTGACGAGGCGATTTCTCCCGTTTCCGCCACGAATAATAACCACTTTGGCTCACACGCATCACCTGACATAACAGGACAATTGTATATACCTTCTTCTCGGTATCAATAAATTGATATCTTAGTCCGTTTCTTTCGCGAAGAAGGTTGCCGCCTTTTTTAATATTTCGCGCTCCAACTTCAAACGCTTGTTTTCTTTGCGGAGATGTATCAATTCGGCCTGCATATTCATCATGCTGACAGACCCTGGACTAGCACTCCGATTCATGTCCATTTCCCGCTTCCAGCGGCCGAGAAGAGCTGGATTGACGCCCAAATTCCGCGCTGCTTCGCATATCGCATATCCCTGTTCCGATATCAGTTTTACTGCTTCTTCTTTGAATTCTTTCGTGTGATTCCTTCTCTGCCTTTTACTCATTGAACACCTCCTCTATGATTGATAATTCAATCTTAAGAATGTGTCCACTAAAACCCTACCACCTCTACAAGCTTTCTATTTCAGAATAAATCTTCTTACGAAATATGATCTGGTCTGGTAAAAGCGGCCTAAGAAATCTTTCCACTTTTACCAGACCATCATTCACCCAAACTTTTGAGGATTGACGTTAATTTCAAGAGTCAATCCTTTTCCCAAATTTTTCCAGTGTTTTAGTGCGGCTCTCAGAGGATTGGCAATGAGTTTTTGCTCTGTTCCTTTTAATAGGATTTGATAACGGTACTTTCCTCGGAGACGAATGCATGAAGCGGGTGCGGGCCCCAATAATGTGACTCCATTTTGGGGAAGCGACCTTTGAATCAAACGGGCAAATCTTTTCGCACCGTTGGCGGCTTTTTCCTCTTGATTGTGTTGTACAAGAAGAAGGGTTAACCGACAGAATGGGGGGTAATTTCGTTCCATTCGGGCATTGATTTCTCCTGCGTAAAACGTAAGATAATCGTGAGTTGTGGCAGCCTGGATAGAAGGGGCCTCGCATTGATAGGTTTGGATAATGACCTCTCCGGGAAGGGCTCCTCGCCCGGCCCTTCCAGCGACTTGAACCAGTAGTTGAAATGTCCGTTCAGCAGATCTGAAATCGGGAACATAGAGTGACATGTCGGCACAAAGTATTCCCACCAGCGTGACCTTTGGAAAATCATGCCCCTTGGCAATCATTTGTGTTCCAATTAAAATATCAATCTCTTCCCGTTTCATCGCAGTTAAAATGTCATGAAATGCATCTTTTTTCCGCGTGGTGTCGCGATCCAAGCGGGCGACCTTTGCTTCGGGGAAAAAGGAGCAAATGATTTCTTCCACCTGTTCTGTCCCGATTCCCAAATAAATGAGTTCTCTCCCATGACATTCTGAGCATTGTGTGGGTGGAGTACATTGAAAACCACAGTAGTGGCAGATTAATTTTTTAAGCTGTTTATGAAAGGTGAGTGAAACACTGCATCGTACGCAAGATGGAAGCTGTCCACAATCGCGACAAATAAGAGAGGGAGAAAACCCGCGTCGATTGACAAAAAGAAGAATCTGTTCTTTTTTAAGAAGACGTTGTTTAATACCCGTAATGAGTTTTTCCGTAAAAAAAGGTCGGATCAATGTGTTTCGATCTTTCAGATTTGCCAACGTAATCGCTGGCAAAGGGCGGTTATCAATCCGCTTCGGGAGGTGAAGGTAATGATATTTTCCGTTCTGGCTGTTGTAATAGGATTCAAATGAGGGCGTTGCCGATCCCAGGACAACGACGGCATTGGCTTCCCTTCCACGGACCAGCGCAATGTCCCTGGCATGGTAGTGACTTCCTTCTTCCTGTTTGTAGGAGGCGTCATGTTCTTCATCGCAGATGATCACTCCGAGGGAAGAAAAGGGTGCGAAGATGGCGGACCGGACGCCGATTGCCAACAGGACTTCTCTGCTCTGAATGCGTCTCCACTCATCGTAGCGTTCTCCCGGAGAGAGTCCGCTATGGAGCAGGGCAATCGCATTTCCAAATCGCTCATGGAAACGGGCCACCAATTGGGTCGTTAAAGAAATTTCAGGAACGAGTAAAATGGCGCCTTTTTTTTCTTGAAATGCCGTTTCAATGACCTTTAAGTAGACTTCTGTTTTTCCACTGCCTGTCACACCGTGCAGCAGAAAAGGCGAGAACTTTCTGTTTTTCAGGGCGGTGCATATCGCTTTGGTGGCGGCCTGCTGTTCCGAATTAAGGAAAATCTTTCCCTTAGAAGGAAATGTTTCTTTTCGTTTTATAAGGCGGGAGACGATTTCTTCTTTTTGAAAAATCAATCCTTTATCAATCATGCGTTTGAATGCTGCGCGTTGCAACACAGTAAAAGAACTTGCGGGTAAGACGCCACCTTCTGAAAAGAGCTGGTTCATCACGGCTGCCTGAACAGGGGCTCTATTTTCTATCATTTTTATTTTGGAATGGATGACATCAGGTGGGTCATTAAAAAAAATAATTCGTTCTGTTTTTCGACGGACGGGAGGGGGTGTGACTTCCCAAACCGACCGAATCAATCCTTTTTTATTGAGTTCAGAAAGCGCCCGGCTAAGTCCGGTTTTGCCAAGTTCTTTTTTGATCTGTCGTTCCGTCAGTGTTTCTGATGAGATATCCATAAAAAGCGCTATTATTTTTCGTTGAAGAAGCGATTTGATGTTAGGATATTTCTTCCCGGTGTCGGTTAAAAAAAAACGTCGTAAAGGGACATCATGAATCCCCTGTGGCAGAGCCGTCTTGATCATTCTTCCTAAAGGGGTTTCGTAGTAGTTTGAAATCCAAAGCAGAAGTTTGAACAGGTGGGGGTGAATCAGGGATGTTTCATCCAGGATGGTCAATATTGACTTCGTTTTTGGAATATCTGGGTGGTCTATTGCGCGGATAAAAAAGGCGACTTTACGTGTCATCCCAAAGGGAACGAGGAGTCGCATCCCGGGGCTGAGAGACTGTTTGGAAAGTTCATGGGGAACATGGTAATGAAACCGTCCGTCTGTTCCCGGAACAACGCATTCTATAAAATTTTTCGGTTTCATTAAAACGAAATGATCAAAGATCAGAGAAGGAGAAAGGAAGGGTTTGAAGCGGAGATCAAAAAATAGCTCAAGTTTTTAAAGTTCTTGACAGAAGTACCTTATTTGGATTTGCGTTTGAAGCACGGTGAGCCGCACAGCGGTTTCAAATAAAACTAAATGAATGTGAGCCAGTTCTGGTGAGCTTTTGATTTATTGCGGACAATATCAAAAAAGCTTTCTTGAAGTACTTGCGTGACAGGGCCCGGCTCTCCTTTCCCAATGATTCTTCCATCGACTTCTCGGATGGGAGTCACTTCCGCAGCCGTTCCGGTAAAAAAGGCTTCGTCGGCCATATAAAGATCATCCCGGGTAAATCTTTCCTCTGCAACTTTGATGTTTTTCTCCTGGGCCAATTGAAGGATGGTCTCTCGTGTGATGCCTTCTAAAATGGAGGATGACATCGGCGTTGTTTTCAGGATGCCTTTCCGAACAATAAAGATGTTTTCTCCTGGGCCTTCGGTAACAAAGCCATCAGTGTCTAACAAAACCGCTTCGTCGAAACCGTTTTCTTTTGCTTCCCGTTTTGCAAGTTGTGAATTAACGTAGTAGCCGGTGACCTTTGCACGGGTCATACTGATGTTGACGTGATGGCGTGCAAATGATGAAACACAGACACGGATTCCTTTTTTAAGCCCTTCTTCACCCAGATACGTTCCCCAGGGCCAAACGGCAATAGAAAGTTGAATGTTTGCATTTTTGGCATAAAGTCCCATCTCTCCGTAGCCAATGTAGGCAAGCGGGCGAATATATCCTTCTTCCAGTTGATTGATACGAACGGTTTCTGTGATAGCTTCTACAACGGCCTTTTCTGAAAATGGAATCTCCATTTGAACCACCCGGGCGGATCGGAAGAGACGTTCCGTGTGTTCTTTCAGGCGAAATATAGCGGTTCCTGCATCTCCTTTGTAGCAACGGATTCCTTCAAAAACACCCAGACCATAGTGAAGGGTGTGTGTCAGGATATGGACCGTGGCATCTTTCCAAGGAACCATCTTTCCATCCATCCAGATATGAGATGTTTCTTTTATCATACTTGTTCCTTCTGTTTGCTTACGAGGGCTTCTTGGCCGTTTGATTTGATTTTTTAACAACTTTTCGTTGCTGTTGAGCCAAGGCCGTGCCTCTTACGCCACCGCGTTTTCCTGTCAGCAACCAGTCTGTTGTGACACGCCCTATCTCTGCAATGCGAACCAATAAACCCGGTGAAGGGATCCGACCCCGTTCGTATCGGCTGATGTAGTTTTGTTTTTTTACACCCAGTGCATCGGCGAATTCAGTCTGCGTTTGTTTTCCGCGCACGGCCCGTATTCTTTCGCCCACTTTAATTGGCGATACTTTTTCCATTTTAAGCCCCCTTCTTTATACCTGTTTGTAGATAAGAAATTTGGAAGTTTTGCTCTCTTAATAACCGCTATTCCTGTATTTCACTATGATCTATCTATTTATTAAAAGTATAGTTGAGGATCTATAGAAATGCAAGAGTCGCCGTATTCAGTCTCTCAGGAAAGGCTTTTTGTATATATTTTCAGTATTTTATTTAATGTGTCTCCGTATGTTTTAAGGGGAAGTAGAGTTGCTTTTTAAAGTTGATTCCCAATTCAATCCAGTTCGACCTTACACAGTATAAATACCATAAAGAGATTAATCGTAAGAATTAAATAGGATGCTTTTTTCTTGCAAAATAAACCGAACTGGGTATACTTCCCGTGGTTAAATATTTTAGACATTTTGTTGCCGGAGTGGCGGAATAGGTAGACGCAAGGGACTTAAAATCCCTCGCACCGTAAGGAGCGTGCCGGTTCAATTCCGGCCTCCGGCACAAAAAAAGGTGTCTGTTTCCCAATCTTCGGAAATCCTTCGTTTTTAAACAACCCCCATATTCAATAACATAGGTCGGTCACTGAACGAATGGAAGCACTTGTTTATATTGCGATGGTTCTTGTAGGTCTTCTGCTCGGAAGCGTCCTCTCCAGTTTTTTTTACCGATCCCGGATGTCGGAAAAATTACTTCAATCCAGTCATGATAATGAGAAAAATACGGCTGTACTAAATGAACGACTGACGAATATCGAAAAAAAATGTTGTGAATTATCCGATGAACTGTCTGCTTCTAGGAAAAAGATTGAAGATCTTGAAGGAGAGAAAACAAATCTTAAAATTGATCGTTCGAAGCTCGAAATAACCATTGAGAAAGAAAGGAAAAGTGCCCGGGAAAAACTGTCGCTCCTGGATGAAGCGAGAGAACAACTTTCGAATGCCTTTAAGGCCTTGTCTGCAGAGGCCCTGAAGAGCAACAACCGGGCATTTATCGAGTTTGCGCAAACTGCATTCAGCAAGCTTCAAGAAGGCGCGGATGGCGACCTTGAAAAAAGACAACAGGCCATTGAGCAGATGATGAAACCCGTTCAGGAATGTCTGTCAAAATTTGGTACAAAAATTAATGAGATAGAAAAAGAACGGGTGGGCGCATATGAAGGACTCAACCAGCAGGTGAAAAGTTTGATTGACAGTCAACAGCAGCTCCGCTCAGAAACGACCAATCTTGTGAAGGCCTTACGGACCCCTCAGGTCCGGGGCCGGTGGGGCGAAATTCAACTCAAAAGAGTGGTCGAATTGGCCGGAATGCTCAATTACTGCGATTTCAGAGAACAACCCAGCGTATCCACGGAGTCGGGACGACTCCGCCCAGATATGGTGATTAATCTGCCGAGTGGAAAAACATTGGTGGTTGATTCCAAAGTCCCTTTGTCTTCTTACCTGGATGGCATTGATTCAAAGGATGAGGCGGTCAGAGCCCTCAAACTTCAGGAACATGCACGGAGAATCCGGGAACATATCACCGAACTCAGTAAGAAATCCTATTGGGATCAATTCTCAAATGCGCCGGAGTTTGTTGTTCTCTTCCTGCCCGGAGAAGTTTTTTTCAGCGCAGCCTTACAGGAAGATCCTTCCCTGATAGAACTGGGGGTTGGACAACGGGTTATTATCGCAACGCCCACCACTTTGATTGCCCTTTTAAAAGCGGTGGCCTACGGATGGAAACAGGAAAACCTTGCGGAAAATTCGAAAATGATTGGAGACTTGGGAAAAGCCCTTTATAAACGGATATCTGATATGAGCAGCCATTTTTCCAACTTGGGGCAAAGCCTCCAAAAAGCGGTTGGCTGTTATAACAAGGCACTTGGCTCATTGGAAACACGGGTGCTGGTCAGTGCCCGCAGATTTTGCGAATTGGATGTCGCGGATGAAAATAAACCGATCCATCCTCTGGTTCCTGTTGATAGTACAACCCGCCAATTCCAGACCCCTGAGATGTCAGAAAAGGCAAGTGACTCAGGGGATGAAGAAGAAAAATTGACTTGAATAATTGATTCGAGTTACCGCGTTAATATCAGTATGCAGGTGGATGGGCATGGTGACGACATGCATGTTGCGACCTATCTTCCCAGTAGTAATGATCGTCAACTGATTACGGACGAGCAAAACGCATCAGAGGCCTTTGCCATGACGCTTCAGGCAGACGGCCTTAACCGCGTGGCTCACTGGAATGCGGAACAACTCTCGGGACGTAAGAATATCCTATACACCTTCTCTGTTCAGGGTGAACGGGTGCGGTATGAGATTCCTGAAAAAATGGCGATTCCAAAGCGTTACCCGAAATCTTTGAAGCCCTTTTTAAGCGCGACAGAAGGCATTCAGGTGCATGATCCACTGATTTCAAAAAAACTGGATGTGCTGCTGCCCGATAAAAACAGAACCATACTGGAATCTCTTGAGGTCATTCACCGCTATCTTCAGGATGAGCTGGCGAACAAGGATTTTTCGGGCTACACCGATGCCTTGACGGCCTTAAAACTGGAAGAAGCCAGTTGTAACGGCAAGAGCCGCCTTTTTGTCGCCTTGGCCAGAAAGCTCAATATCCCCGCCCGCCTGATCGGCGGTC
>JBHHWW010000077.1:0-7257 GCA_046756725.1 Nitrospiria bacterium
CTGGTTAATATGGCATGGTTTGGTTGGTAATGAAGAAATTTCGGTCCCTTGTCAAAAAAAGCGGTATCGTATTCATCTCCCTCAACCACAAAGTAATCACCCTTTCCGAGGTGATGGTTGCTGTCAAAATTTTTCACCCAGCCGCCAATCAGCATGCCCGGATCCAGTTCAGAAGCACTTAATACGGTGGCAAGGAGGGATGCGGTTGTGGTTTTTCCATGTGTTCCAGTCACGACCAGAGATTGTTTGTCTTTCAAAAAATAATGTCTCAGTGCGGAAGCCATCGAAAGGTAGGGAAGCTTTCGCCTCATTGTTTCGGCCACTTCCACATTGTTTTTCGAAACAGCATTTCCAATGATGACGCAATCCGTCTCGGAGGCAATGTGCCGGGGAGAAAACCCTTTTTTGCAAACGATCTCAGTCTTATCCAGCAGCGTACTCATCGGAGGATATATGTGATCATCAGAGCCGCTGACATGATGACCCGCCTGCTTTAATAAACCGGCCAGAGCTGCCATACCCGTACCACAAATTGCAATCATGTGAATCTTTTTAGAAGGGTTCAAATCCTACCCCCATCTCCAATGACTCTCTTTTTCAGCAGTGAACGCTTACAAAATATCTGAATGCGTTGTCAAGCTTGCGCACGGGTTTTCATTGTAGTAGTATCGCCGACATTTCGCAGGAAACCCTTAAAAAAACCTTGATTTGTTTGCGACGTCAACTGAATATGGAGGAGAGAAATGATGTCCTTTTTTGAAATGACTTTTGTTTTTTCAATCGTAATGCTGGCTCTGATTCCGGATGCGATGGCTGAGGATAAAAAATTGCCAAGTGGTCTTTATGCCGTTCTTGAAACCACGCTTGGAGAGATTACGATTGAGCTCTTTGAGAAAGAAGCGCCGATTACGGTGGGCAATTTTGTGGGTCTTGCTGAAGGGAAAAAGGAATGGTCTGACCCGAAGACGGGAAAGAAGGTCAAGACGCCGCTCTATGATGGTTTAATTTTTCATCGGGTTATTCCCAATTTTATGATTCAGGGAGGAGATCCTATGGGGAGCGGGATGGGCGGTCCCGGTTACAAATTTGAAGATGAATTTTCCGAAAAGCTGAAATTCGACCGGCCGGGGCGGCTTGCGATGGCAAATTCCGGGCCGAATACAAATGGGAGCCAATTTTTTATCACCGAAGGAGCCACGCCCCATCTGAATAACCGGCATAGCATTTTTGGCCAGGTCTATGATGGTCAGGATGTGGTTCGTAAGATTGCAAGAACGGCTCGGGACCGGCGTGACAAACCAAGAGTCGATGTGGTCCTTAAAAAGGTCCGGATTATTCGTTCGAAGTAATTGGAGAAATAGTGGGTCGAAGATCCGGAAACCGATAGCCTTTCGTCACGACGGTAACGCCTTTTTCTGAAACGGTAAATCGTTTCCCGTCGTGTTCCTTATCCCAGCCGATTGTTTCTCCGGGCGGGATGGTCACGCCTTTGTCAATGATACACCGGCGCAAGCGGGCTTCCGGACCCACCCGGACATTGTCAAACAAAATGGATTCCTCGACGAGTGCTCCGGCTTCGACCCGGACATCGTGAGATAAAATCGAACGGATGACCCGTGCGCCAATAATGACATCTCCTCCGGCCAGAGAGGCATTTTCAACATACCCGATTTTACCTGAAGAAGATGCAACCATCCGTGCAGATGGAAATTGGCCATGATAGGTCCTGATTGACCAGTCTCTTTGATAGAGATTGATCGGAGGGACGGGCTTGAGAAGATCCATATTGGCCTGATAATAGGCATCCAGAGTTCCCACATCACGCCAATATTGGTCCCGTGTGACGCGTCCTGCGGGGCTCCCGAAAAAATAGGCGCCAACATGATGAGATCCAACGATTTCAGGCAGGATGTTTTTTCCGAAATCATGGTCAGAGATTTCCAGTGCATGGTCTTTTTTCAGGATATCGAGTAGCATGTTGCGGTTGAAGACATATATCCCCATCGAAGCCAGGGATTGATCCGGATCGCCCGGAATGGTCGGAGGATTCGAGACCTTTTCGACAAAACCCCGGATACGCAGGTTCGTATCCGTTTCAATAACGCCAAATGCCTTGGCCTCTTCGACTGAAACGGGCATACAGGCCACGGTGACATCACGTTTTTTTTCGATATGTTCTTTCAGCATTTCAGAATAATCCATGCGGTAAATATGGTCCCCGGCCAGGATGAGAACATACTCTGCTTCATCTCGTTCCAGGAGATAGATATTCTGGTAGATGGCATCAGCGGTTCCTGCATACCATTTCCCCCCCATTCTCATCTGGGCTGGGATGGCGGTGATGTATTCACCGATTTCCGGATTAAAGGTGGACCAGCCATCCCGGAGATGTTTGTTTAGAGAGTGTGACTTGTATTGGGTTAAAATCAGGATCTTGCGCAGACCTGAATGAAGGCAATTTGAGAGCGTGAAATCGATAATTCGATAGATCCCTCCGAAGGGGACTGAGGGCTTTGCCCGTTCAGCGGTCAGGGGGTGGAGACGTGAGCCAACGCCGCCGGCAAGCACAATGGCGATTGTTTTTGTACTTATTTGCATCATCTCCTCCTAATAATGTATTTGAGGATATTGGGTTTTTAAGTGGATGGAAAAGCGTAAAAATTTTACGCGATTTAGGTATAAAATACAAGATAAAATAACCCCTCGACGCGGATCAATTCTTTCATTTTGTTGTGTGGAATTCGGAGGTCGGAGATGCTTGAAGATTTTTTTGAAGATATTATCGGAAAGGCGAGATATGGACGCAATATGTCAGTATTTGAACTTGCCTGTAAGTCAGGTCTGTCTGAGAAGAGAGTTACGGAATTGGAGGGCGGTTCCCTTCCAAAAAAAAATGAAATCCTCCTTATTGCCGAAACACTCGGATTGTCTTCTGAAAAATTAACGTTCATTGTAGAAAACAAATGGACCCCGGCACCGATAGCGCCCTATTGTGGCAAAGCCGATATATATATGGTCCAGATTATTGATGGTCATATTGGGGCCTATGCAGTAAATGGGTATCTTTTTGTCGATTGGCAAACAAGAGAATGTGTTTTGTTTGATACGGGTTGTGATCCGAGACGTGTGCTTCAATTTTTGACGGCAAACCAGGTGCGACTTGTTGGGATCTTTGTCACACATGCCCATCCGGACCACATCGGGGGCATTGAATCCATTCAAGTGAAATCAGGTGCACCATTGTATTCTCATCCTGATGAAAAGATGCCTTTTTTGGAGAATAGACAAAAACCGGTTCATCTCAAAGATGGGGCGGTTTTTCAGGTCGGCCGTTTCCAAATAAAGACCCACCATACACCTGGCCATACAAACGGAGGAATGACCTACACGATTTTGTCGGGGCCGAACCTTGTTAATCCCCTTGCATTTGTAGGAGATGCACTTTTTGCGGGTTCATTGGGGAGAGCCCAATCTTCCAAAACATATCTGACGCTCATCCAATCCGTTCGGGAAAAGATTCTATCACTTCCAGTCAAAACACAGCTTTTTCCGGGGCATGGTCCGGTAACCAGTGTTGCGGAAGAACGGCAGCACAATCCTTTTTTTACGCAGTTTTGGTAAAAGTGATTTAACTTGCGTCATTTCTTCCATTTTTTTAGAATCAAATTTGTTGTTTTACCGCTTGATTTGGTCTTGCGTTTCCGTGAGGTATTCTGATGAAATATGGGTTTATTTTGCCAGTTTTATTTTCTGTGATTTTGGCGGGTTGTCCCGATTCGCCTGCTCCGAAGGGGACAGAAAACGGTGCCTCTACGGTGGAAGCCCCGGCTGAATTTGCGGAAGGGGAACGATTTTTTAATAGCCATTGTGCTGGCTGTCACGGCAGCGGGGCGAAAGGAACGGATCGGGGGCCGACTTTTATTTCAAAGATTTATGAGCCGAGCCATCACGGGGATTCTTCATTTCATTTGGCGGTGAGAAACGGGGTTCGGGCCCATCATTGGCGTTTTGGGAATATGCCGAAGATCAGGGGTATAAATCCGGAAGAAGTAGATCAGGTGATTTCCTATATCCGATGGATTCAAAGAGAGAACGGAATTTCTTGATAAATAAAACTTGTGGCATAATTGATCTTTTTTATCGAAGAAGATAAAATGCCGTCGGAATATTTATTTACGGAGAGACTGTAATGACAAAAAGAATGAGAATTTTGTTTCTGTTGACGCTGTTCCTTTTTTTTCGAGGGAAGGCGGATATTTTCGCTGACTCGACAGAGCTTGCCAATGTGAATGATGTTTCAATTACAACTGAGATTTTTGAAAAACGGATGAGCCGTCTGACCCAGGAACGAATGGGGCCGGAAGGCTTTGATTCGCTTGAAGTAAAGAAGGAGTTGTTGGATGGCCTTATTTCCGAAGAATTATTAAATCAGGAGGGTCGTCGGCTTAAACTTCATCAAAGCAAGGCGGTGACAGAACAGATTAATGATTTGACAAGGCAGCTTGTTGTTCGCGAGACAGTGAACCAGATTGTTAAAAATAAGGTGACGCCGGAAGCCATGAAGCAGTTTTATGGAAAGAATCAGACGGCGTACCGTGAAGTCCACGCGCAACATATTTTGCTGAAGACAGAAGATGAAGCAAAGGCCATCAAGAAGAAACTCGATGAAGGGGCTGATTTTTCCACATTGGCAAAGGAAGCCTCAGGAGATCAGGGCAGTGCTAAAAATGGGGGGGATCTGGGGTTTTTTATGAAGGTGCAGATGGTCAAGCCTTTTTCAGATGCTGCTTTTTCGATGAAGGACAACGAAATCAGTGAGCCGGTTAAAAGTAATTTTGGCTACCATGTGATCAAGGTTCTGGAGTCTAGAACACCCACTTTCGATAAGCTTTCTGCGCAGCAGCAGCAATTTCTCCGCAGTGAGATGATTCAATGGGAAATCACACAACTCAAGGAAAAATCAAAGATTGTCGTACATGAAGCACGTCTTAAAGACGTAGGAAAAAGTCATGGGCATTCCGAAGGGGAATCTGATTCACACGGGCATTAGAAGATTGGCGTTCAACCTAAACTGAGGTGTTTGTGAGAAAACTTTTCGGGACAGACGGCATTCGAGGTGTGGCCAATTTTGAGCCGATGACAGGCGAGTTGGCAATGCGGCTTGGACGTGCGGTTTCGCACGTTTTTAAGCGTAATACCGGTCGGCACCGATTTGTGATTGGAAAAGACACACGGCTTTCCTGCTACATGCTTGAATCGGCTCTGACCTCCGGGATTTGTTCCATGGGCGTGGATGTGCTCCTGGTCGGCCCGCTTCCGACACCCGCCGTTGCTTTTTTGGCAAGGAGCCTGCGGGTTGATGCGGCTGTCATGATTTCGGCCTCCCACAACCCTTTTCAGGACAATGGTATCAAGTTTTTCTCCAAAGAAGGATTTAAGCTGCCTGACGAGACCGAGCATCAGATAGAAGACCTGATCTTTTCGGGCGGGATTGATTCGATTCGGCCGACGGCAGGAGAGATTGGCAAAGCATTTCGAATTGATGATGCCGAAGGGCGGTATATTGAATTTGTGAAGCGGTCTCTCCCAAGGGAGCTTGATTTCCAGGGATTGAAAGTGGTTGTCGATTGTGCAAATGGTGCTGCCTACAAGGTCGCCCCGATGGTTTTGGAAGAATTGGGTGCCAAGGTCACTGTGCTGAATAACAGTCCGAACGGCACCAATATCAATCTCAATTCAGGCGCGCTTTATCCGGAGTTATTGAAAAAAGAGGTGGTTGCGAATCAGGCCGACATCGGGATTGCCCATGACGGCGATGCTGATCGAACCATTTTTGTTGATGAAAAAGGGAACCTGATCGATGGAGATGCCCTCCTCGTCGCTTTTGCATTGAGTCTTCACCAAAAGAAAAAGCTGGAAGGGGAGACGCTCATTGCGACGCAAATGAGTAACATGGGCGTTGAATTGGCGCTTCAGGCAAAGGGGATTAAGGTGGAACGGACGCAGGTAGGAGATCGTTATGTCCTGGAGCGGATGTTGAAAGGGGGATACAACCTGGGGGGAGAGCAGTCCGGGCATGTCATTTTTCTAGATTATAATACCACCGGCGATGGTGTGATCAGTGCGCTCCAGTTTCTTTTAATGATGGTTCAGACGGGAAAACCGGCATCGGAATTAGCGGCATGCATGTCTCCATTGCCACAGGTGTTAAAGAATGTCTGGGTATTGGAAAAACGGGAAATGTCCGATATGCCCAAAGTGCAGAAAAGGATTTCGGAATGTGAGCAAGCCCTGGGAGATCGCGGACGGGTTCTTGTTCGGTACTCTGGAACGGAGTCGCTCCTTAGAATTATGGTTGAAGGTGAAGATAGGAAAACAATCGTAGGGATGGCGGATGAATTGGCCGACCTTGTGAAAGCCAGGATAGGGAAACCCGAATGAGCCGTGACACGTTGTTTTTTAAGGCACTCCTTTTCATGTCATTTTTTGTTTTTTGCCAGATGAGGGCCGAAGCATCACCTCTTGATGAAGTCAACAATACACGTCACAATCTTCTTGTCCCTTCTGGGGAAGAGGGCCGCAGTTGTACTCCCTGCCATACTGAGTCGATTCCTTGGGCCCCGTTTGGAGATCAAAAGAGAAAAGACCAAATTAAACCTGTTTTTCCTCCGCCATTGTGGAGTGGCAAAATTTCGTCCTCTCCCTACCGCGCCACGCAAGACATCCCTCTGAATGAACATCCATATAACCACCCAACCGGTTCGTCCCTTGTCTGTCTTGGCTGTCATGATGGTGCATTGGGGACGGATATGCATGGAATCAATGTTGACACAGCTCGCGTAGGTGCATCCCCTTCAGCGCCATGGAAAGGGATGGCAGGTGCGCGAGAAGCACCGCCACTAAGTCGAGTGGATCATCCGATCTCAATCCCTTATCCTCGAAATGCGGAAGGACGATTTATTCCTCTTAATCCAACGGTAACCCGTTCTCGTTATTGGGCCCTTCCGGATCGGGACGCGGAAGGCTTGAATTTGCCTACGGCGGCAACCTCTTCTTATCTTGATCTTCCCACCATGGCGGTTTCGTCACCTGAGCATTTATCCGCCCTTGTTCGAACGACCCAGGGGAAGGTCGAATGTGATAGCTGTCACAACCCGCACAGTGAGAGTGTCCGTCCCTTTCTTCGAGTTCCGTCCAAAACACTCTGTCTTGTTTGCCACGATCGATAAAAACCAGGACCACGCTTTTTTCAATCTA
>JBHHWW010000078.1:0-7150 GCA_046756725.1 Nitrospiria bacterium
AACAAACCAAGGGAATTAAATATCCTCTAATCTAAAAATCAGTCCATCAAATCTTAAAGAGTTTTAATGGCTTTCATCCTCTAGGGAGAATCGACACTCCGAAAGGTATCTCAGAAACCGTGCATTTCTACTTTCCGAAAAGGCCCCCTAGGTCAGCGGTAGCATTTGGAATGTCGACGGCGGTGTCATGCCAGTCGGAATTAGGCAATCGATCTTCGGACAACACAACCTACTGCTCGGGGATCGATTGGGCAGAAATGAAAGTGTCAATCTATTAAAAAGATGATTCGGATTTCGAATCTAGAGAGAGGGTTTTTCCCGATTCTTTTTAAGTATACGCCTAACAATCGAAAATAAAGCGTAACCCCCAACGAGTACCCCTAGGATGACATAGAAGTTGCCAATGATGTGAGCGTAATTTTCTGCTAAGTAAAAAAAACCGGACAAAATAACGGTTGCACCAAACACGATTAACCATAATGTCATCAGTGGGTTCATTCTCTCTCCTAAACCAACATCCCCATTACAATATGGGAACTAAACGCTATTAACTTCCACTTTTAATAAACCCGGCATCTGCAAAACTAAAATAATTTTCATCTCCTATAATGACATGGTCCAATACAGAAATGCCAATCAGATCACCAGCCGTAACCAATCTTTCAGTCATTTCCTTATCTTCATTGCTAGGCGTTGGATCTCCACTCGGATGATTATGTAAGAAAATAATGAATGCAGCAGAATCACGAATGGCAGGATTAAAAACTTCCCTTGGATGTACAACCGTCATTGCTAAACTTCCTTCGGAAATAGTCGCATCACGAATCACTCTGCTTTTCTGATCTAACAACACAATCTTAAAGATCTCTTTTTTAATACCCTTCAACTGAGGGAAAAAATAATCATAAACTTGCTGGCTCTCAGATAACTTTGTACCTCGAGAAAGAGGCGCGATCAGCGACCTCCTACCTACTTCGATCGCAGCCTTCAGTTGCGTGGCTTTGGCAGGTCCAAGACCTTTTACTGAACAGAGTTCAGAAATACTCACTTGAGACAGCTGTGTCAAATTACAAAACTTTTCTAATAGTTGCATCGCCAGTTGAAGCACATTTATTCCACCTGAACCTGTCCTTAGAAGAATTGCCAAAAGCTGAGCGTCAGAAAGGGATCTCGCCCCACTTTTCATAAGCCGCTCTCTGGGCCTTTCTTCTTGAGGCCAAGCTTTTATCTTTGACATTTTCTAGAATTCAGAATCCGCATGTGGATAACTTTTGTCTCATATTTAGGACAATTTTTGTCGCAACTGTCAAATATTTGTTCTCGCCCTAAAACACATTCGAACAAACTCCCCAGTATACAGCACATTAAGCGGGAACAAAACTGGCCTATATTTTGCTTAAACTTCAGAGAGGTGGGGGGAGAGAAGTTCTTAGAAGAGACTGGCCTCTATAAAATCCAGACAACCTTAAATATGCGGAGAAAAGAATGAAATGCCCTAAATGCAGAGGATTGATGTACGTAGAGCGATTATCGGATTTTTTTATCATCTTCCACGTTTGGAAATGCATTAATTGTGGTGCACTCATGGATAAAACGATTCTGGATAACCAGAAAAAAAGCCTCCCTTTTCTAGAAGCAGTTGGAACCGCATCAAAGTAGGAGACTCCACTGCCTAAAAAATCACTTCTCCACTTTGCATGAGAGAGGAAAAGAAAATAACTTTTTTTCTCCCGTTTCAACGACAGATATGCCTTCAATCTCCAGAACAATTTTCGTACACCTGTCCTGACTGACCTTCTTAAAAAATATAAGCCCTTTGTTTTGGTCTCCAGGCCTAATCAAACCATCTCGGGATCTGACTTTTTTAAGAATCCTTGTTTCTCGATCTACTTTAATGATTGATTTTGGAATGAGTGTAATTCTTGATAAATCCCCTTCATCCCGATAATAATTAATACTCTCTTCTGCGTCTAACGCTTGGTATTTTCCGCCCCCTTCAGTCAGCAGGTTGGATTGAACCGGCTCAAAAAAGATGTCTTTTTTTGTGTCATTCAAAATCGTTACTTGAAAAGCAGTAAAATAATCCGAAATATCAAGCTTCCACTTTTTTTCATCTTCTGACCCAATACCCTGAGTTGCAATTGGCTTAATAATCACCCGAATGACTTCTTGTGATAAAGCAGTGGGACCTCTCCCTGCGGGCAAAAGCAATGGAGAAGTTTGCGCACATCCAACAAAAAACATGAAAAAAAACAACAAAACTTTCACTTCCATCCTCCATAATAGAAAGGGCAAATTATAAGGAAACAGGGGGATGATGTCAAAAATATGGGCAGATTTATTTCACCATTGAAGACCTCTTTTTCCTTTCAGTTTCTGAATTTTTTTAACTAGATAAGTACGGTCAGCGTGGATCTTACGCAAGAAAAATTTGACGTGAAAGAGGATCAGATTGCGCTGAACCCAGGACATACAACGACTCACTAATCACCCGTATACCGAACATCCAACCGCCTGGCCGCCTGAACTTCGTTCATACGTCCAACTTTCCCACAATTAGGTGCCTCTCTGACTTTCTCCGGGCATTCATCGATTTCCCGGCGGATGGAAAGCATGGCTTCGGCAAAAGCATCGATCACCTCCCTCGGTTCACTCTCAGGAACCTCAATCATTAAGGCCTCATCAATAATGAGCGGGAAATTAATGGTGGGCGGGTAAAAACCATAGTCTATCAGGCGTTTTGCAATGTCCCAGGCATGGATGTCCTTTTCACGGAAGGCCTTTGCGGAAATAATAAATTCGTGCATACAGGGGCCATCCATCGGGATGGTGTAATCTTCTTCAAGACGCTTTTTAAGATAATTAGCATTGATAATGGCATTTCGGCTAATGGCCGAAAGACCCTCTCTCCCAAGACGTCGGATATAGGTATAGGCCCTCACAAGAATGCCAAAATTCCCATAAAAGCCATGTAGACGACCAATCGACTTTGCACGTTTTTTGTTCAGCAGGTAACGACCTTCCCTTTTTTCAATAATGGGCACGGGGAGAAAAGGAATCAACGCAGAGGAAACACCAACCGGACCGGCTCCGGGGCCTCCGCCTCCGTGAGGGGTTGAAAAGGTTTTGTGTAGATTGAAATGAACAATATCGAATCCCATATCTCCTGGACGGCACAGCCCAAGGAGGGCGTTCAAATTGGCACCATCCAGGTACATGAGGCCGCCAACGTCATGCACGATGGAAGAAACGGCTTTGATTTGTTGTTCAAAAAGACCGAGCGTATTTGGATTGGTCAGCATTAGGGCTGCTGTGTTTTGATCAACGACCTTCTTCAAATCATCCAGATCAATCAAACCTTTCGCATTTGATTTCACCATCCGTATTTCATAACCAGCCAGGTGTGCGCTGGAAGGATTCGTTCCGTGTGCAGAATCAGGAATCACCACATGCTGACGCTGGCGTCCCCGGAACTTGTGCCAGGCGCGGGCAATCAACATGCCAGTGAGTTCTGCCTGTGCGCCTGCTACCGGTTGAAGGGAAACCTGGGCCATTCCTGAAATCTCAACCAGCATCCGCTCCAGTTCATACAGAAGGGCCATCGCACCCTGGACAGTTTCCTTGGGTTGCAGCGGATGAATATGGGAAAAACCGGCAAAGCGTGCAATGTCTTCATTGATCTTCGGGTTGTATTTCATGGTGCAAGATCCCAGGGGGTAAAACCCGTTGTCCACGCCATAGGTCTCCTGGGATAGTCGCGTGTAATGTCGAATCAGTTCATTCTCGCTCACCTCTGGAAGCGGGAGGTTCCCTTTCCGAAGAAACCTTTTCGGGAGCAGGTCTTCGGGTGAAAAATCTTCCAATGCTTCTGTCAGGAAGCACATCCCCCTCCGTCCAGGAACGCTTTTTTCAAAGATCAGTTTTTCCTGCAATGAATCCTCCAGTTTTAGGTGAAAATGATTTTCGTAATGATTTAGGGCTAAAGGTTTCGTAGCCCTATCTAAGGACGAGCCAAAAAATTTCTCAGAGGCTAAAAAACATCTTTAGCTCTGATTTTCTGATTGTTGTTCTTTAAAAATCGGATAGGCCAACTGCAAACCCACGATGCTTTTCGCATCGCGTAAGGTCTGGTCTTTTATTTTATCTATCGCTTCATCAAATGGCATTTCAACAATTTCGATGACTTCATCTTCATCAAGACGCTGGGAACAGGGGGTCAGATCGGTTCCAAGATAGAGATGGATGACTTCATCACAAAAACCGGGAACAGTAAAAATAGCTGTAAGCTTTTCGAGGTTGCCGACATGGTAACCAACTTCTTCCGCGACCTCCCGGATGGCGCATACTTCTGGAGACTCTCCCTTATCCAGTTTTCCAGCAGGAATTTCGTAGAGATAGCCTCCTGCCGCGTGGCGATATTGATGGATGAGCACAACATTTCCATTCGGGAGAAGAGGAACAACCGCGGATGCCCCGGGATGTCTGATAAAGTCTAATTCTGCCGTCTTTCCATTTGGGAGCAAGACGGGACCCGAAAAAAGATGGACCGCCTTTCCCTTATAAATTTCTTTCACCTCAATCCCGCCAGATTAAAAACTGTTTTGGCGAGCGCCCTCGCGACAGAGGTGATGAAAGGGACGTCCAATGTCAGCAAACGATCGCTTGTTCGATGGTAGTGAGGATTCCTGAAATTGGCCGTGTCTGTCAGCATGATGGCTGGCAGATCTCTGTCCCAAAACGGCACATGGTCTGAACGTCTCGTATCCGGAATGCCCTCTCCTCTTCCCGGCACCGACAGACGAATCGAAGGCAGCATGGGTCTTTCTGATTTTGCCGATAATTCAAAACATTTCTGCATAGGTTCTGAAGTGCTGTTTCCAACAACGCCGATAAAATCCCCTCTCCCAGGCAAATCAAAAGGAAGGCCAGGCGGGGTTTCTTGTGAACCCGGCCGGACACTGGTGTAGCCCACGCATTCAAGGATGATCGCACCCCAGATCGGAATTCCCTTTTTCTCGGCGTCCTGAAGGTAGGCCTCACTGCCAATAAAACCCGTCTCTTCCAGGGTAAAGGCAACAAACTCGACGGGATGATTCCCGGTAAAAGGGGCAAGCGACCGGGCGACTTCCAGAAGAACAGCCAGTCCGCTGGCATTGTCGTCGGCACCAGGTGATTTCTCAACGGTATCTAAATGTGCGCCGATCACTAAGACACCTTCTCCGGATGCCCCATTTTCGGCCTGGCGAGATGGAAGAGAAGCAACAACGTTGTGATGAGAACTTCTTTGAATGGATGCCTTCTGCACTTTAAGATCGAATGATTTCATCTTAGAAAAGAGATAATCGGCTGCTTTTTCAAGCGCATTCGGAGCGGTTTCAGGATGCCGTTCTCCTTCCAGTGCACGGATATGACGGATGATGTCGGTATTGTCGATATCCGGGGTGAATGTCGCATTGGGCGAATTGGCCATCACTTGGCTTCCCTTTCTCTAACGGAAGAACACAGTAGATGCTTATTCTCAACTGAGAAGAATATGGCGAGAGGCTTTTTTAGTCAAGTAAAACGATGGTGTTCAAAAACTTCCTGTGATAAACTTCCTGAAATTTTTTAGAAAAATAAAGAGGTCAACCATGCGAGACTTTATCAGAGAAATGGAAGAGAAGGCGATTGCGGGGAAGTCCCTGAGCTACACGGAAGGATGTCGTCTGATTCGGGCCAGCGGGCCGGACATCATGGACTTGCTTTCATCGGCAAATCGCGTTCGCCTCCATTATTACGGAGAACAGATCAACCTCTGCGCCATTTCAAATGCCAAGTCGGGCAATTGCTCTGAGGATTGCCATTTTTGCGCGCAGTCGGTCTACAACGGAACCGATATTCAAACGTACGGACTGAGTGATTCTGAAACCCTCCTGGAAGCGGCCAGAGCGGCGGGGGAAAATCATGCGGGCGCCTTTGGCCTGGTGGTCGCATGGTGGGGCTTGCGGGAAGGACCGGAGCTCGAAGCCATCCTGGATCGCATCCGGACACTGGCTGCGGCTGGACACACCCGGACAGATGCCTCTTTGGGCATCATCGACACCCAGGAAATCGCCTTCAAATTAAAAGAAGCCGGACTTGCTTACTACAATCACAACCTTGAAACCGCCCGTTCTCACTTCCCCAACATATGCACGACCCATACCTACGAAGAAAGGCTGAAAACCATTAAATACTGTAATAATGCTGGTATACGGGTTTGCTCGGGTGGCATTTTTGGCATGGGGGAAAGCCTTGATCAACGCATTGAACTCGCGATTGCGCTTCAGTCACTGGACATTGATGTGGTCCCCCTGAATTTCTTACACGCCATCAAGGAGACTCCGTTCGAAGACCTTGCCCCCTTACAACCGATGGAAATATTAAAAATTATTGCGACCTACCGTCTCATGCTTCCTGAAAAAGATATTATGGTGGCAGGGGGTCGAGAAATTCATTTGCGCGATCTTCAATCATGGATTTTCACGGCCGGCGCAAGCCATACATTAATCGGAAATTATTTAACCACGTCCGGACGGAAATCAGAAGACGATCTTGCCATGATCGAAGATCTCGGTCTTCGACATGCGTCTTCCTGTCAGCCGACGTTATTAGAAGTCAACTAAGAATATGGGGGAAACTGTGGCATCTGATCTCAGGAAACAGAGCAAAATAATATTAGATGGAATTGATCGTTCACCCGCCCGGGCCATGCTGAAAGGCATCGGCTTGACCAATGAAGACCTCGCCAAGCCCATCATTGGCGTTGCCAATACCTGGATTGAAACAATGCCCTGTAATTTTCACCTTCGGCGGCTCTCAGCCAAAGTAAAAGAAGGCATACGGGCGGCAGGGGGAACGCCGATTGAGTACAACACCATTGCCATCTCCGACGGTATCACGATGGGGACCGAAGGCATGAAGGCTTCCCTCATCAGCCGAGAAGTGGTGGCCGACTCGATCGAACTGGTGGCAAGAGGCCATTTTTTTGATGGTCTGGTTGCGCTCACTGGATGTGACAAAACCATCCCCGGCGCAGTGATGGCCCTAACAAGGCTCGACATCCCCGCGCTTATGTTGTATGGCGGATCGATTTCCGCCGGTCGATTTCAGGACCACGACGTCACGATCC
>JBHHWW010000079.1:0-7065 GCA_046756725.1 Nitrospiria bacterium
GGGATTCCCTGGTAATTTTTATCGCCGTCGGCACGCCGCCGCGCGGAGACGGTTTCGCCGATCTCTCGCATGTAGAAAAGGTCGCGGAGACCATCGCGGATCAGATGAACGGCTACAAGGTCATTGTGACGAAAAGCACGGTGCCGGTGGGCACGGGGGAGCGGCTTCGGGAAATCATTGGCAGCCGCCTGAAGGAGCACTTTGATTTTGATATCGTCTCCAACCCCGAGTTTTTAAGGGAAGGCTCAGCGATTGAGGATTTTCTGCATCCCAACCGCGTGGTGATCGGGACCAGCGGTCAGCAGGCCGCGGCCATTATGAAAGATCTCTACCGCCCGTTGTATTTGATTGAAACGCCCATGCTGATTACGGATGTGAAAACAGCGGAGATGGTGAAATATGCCTCGAACGCCTTTTTGGCGACAAAGATTTCTTTTATCAACGAGGTCGCGAATCTTTGTGACGTTGTGGGCGCCAATGTGCAGGATGTGGCGAAGGGCATGGGTTTGGACCGCCGCATCGGGTCGAAATTTTTGCATCCTGGCCCCGGATATGGCGGGTCCTGTTTCCCAAAGGATGTCTCCGCCTTGTCCAGGATTGCAAAAAATAACGGCTACGACTTTAATATTATTGATGCTGTCATGGCGGTGAATCAAAACCAGAGAACGCGCATGGTGGATAAAATTCAACACGAGGTCGGGGATCTGAAGGGAAAACGTCTGGCTGTGATCGGTCTCGCCTTTAAACCCAACACGGATGATATGCGCGAAGCGCCCTCAATTGACATCATACAGGCGCTTCAAAAACAAGGGGCTGAAGTTGCGGCATGCGACCCGGCCTCTGTCGATGAAGCCAAGAAGGTCTTGTCCGGCGTTACCTTTGTTGAAGACCCGTATGAAGCCATTGAGGGGGCGGACGCCATGATTTTGATGACGGAGTGGAACCCCTATCGAAACCTGGATCTTGAGCGGATAAAAAAGGGCTTGAATTCACCGATTATCATCGACCTCAGGAATATCTACCATCCCGGGCAAATGGTGGAAATGGGCTTTCAGTATGTGAGCGTGGGCCGCCCCGTACCGGTAGCCCGGGGCGGGACGCCGAACAAAGGATAGTCCAATGAAACCCTTCACACACAGGCCTTCCTTGCTCATGTTCTTTTTGGTTCTTTCTTTTGTGGGATTGGTGCTGCAGTCCTGCGCGTCCAAGGAAGAAAAAATTAAAGGGCATTATGAGAGAGGCCTGGAGTACGCCAAGCAAGAGAAGGTAGATGAGGCTGCGATTGAATTTCGCAATGTCATCCAGCTTTCCCCGGATCATGCGGATGCCAAATATGAGCTTGCGAAAATCTACATGGAAAAAGGGGAAGAGGCCAACTTAAGAAACGCCTTCAAGTTCTTGAGTGAGGCGGTACAAGCCAAACCGGATCTGATTGACGCGCAGATGCGGCTCGGACTCTTTTTCTTTCTTTCCAATGATTTTGAACACGCAAAGGAAAAGGCGGATCTGGTGCTCTCAAAAGAGCCGGACAATCAGGATGCGCTCCTGGTGCGCGCCAGAGTCGATGTGAGGGAACAGCAGTTTGATGCCGCGATCAAAGGGTTTGAAAAATTATTATTGGTCGATCCCAATCGGCTTTCACTCTATTACGAACTTTCAGAACTCCATGCCGGAAGAAAGGATTATGATGCTGCCGAAACGCTGCTTCAAAAGGCATTGTCTCTTGAGCCGAAAAATGCGGTGACCCATGCCGGTTTGGGGCGGTTTTATCAGGTGAAGGAGGATGGCGGCAAGGCAGAGGTTTTTTATAAAAAAGCCGTTTCCCTGGATCCAAAGAATAAAAATCTGTACTTCCCTTTAGCGGGATTTTATCAGACCGAAAAACGCTTTGATGACGCGGAGCGTGTCTTGACGGACGCCTTAAAGATTGACCCGAAAGACGCCGGGCCACACATCATTCTGGGTGATTTTTATATGACCCGACAAAAGTGGGGTGAAGCGGAAGCTGCGTTTCTCAAGGCAAAACCGCTCGAGTCGGAGAGACATGAAAGCCGGAAGCGGCTTGTGCGTTTATATCTTCTTCTGAGTGAAAAAGAAAAGCTGAGCACTACGATTGACGAGATTCTTAAAAAGACACCCAAGGATCCGGATGGCCTGTATTTTCGAGCGCGGGTCCTGCTTTCGGAGAAAAAAGTCGCAGAGGCGGCCGATCTTTTTCGAGAGGTTTCCCAGTTGAGACGGGATTACCCGACAATTCATTACTACCTGGCGCAGATCCACTTGGTTCAGAATGAGGTCCAGCAAGCCAGAACGGAGTTGATCCAGGCCGTGAAGCTGGAGCCGAACCATGTGCCGGCCCGCTTGTCGCTGGCGGAGATTTATCTGCGTTCGCAGTCATTCGAGTTGGTGATGGAGACGGTTGACCCGGCGCTTGAAATAGATCCGGAAAATATCCAGGCGAATATTTTAAAGGGAGATGCGGCCCTGGGGCTGCGACAGGCGGAAAAGGGTGAAATCCATTATCGCAACGCGATCCAGTATCACCCCAAAAACCCCATCGGTCATTTTCGAATGGGGCTCTTGCGTCTTGCCCAGAAGAAAAACCCGGAGGCTTTGTCGTTTTTTGAAAAATCGCTTTCCTTGAATCCCAATCTTGTGGACGCCTTGTCGCAAATTGTTGGCATCAAATTAAGAAATAAGGATATCAATGGGGCGATTCAGCGGGTGAGCGCGCAGATTGAGCGCATCCCGGAAAACGGCGTGCTGCGCCGCTTGAGGGGTGGGCTTTACTCAGGGAATCAGGAGCCGGACAAGGCCGTGGCCGACCTTAAAAAGGCGATTGAACTGAATCCGAATGACCTTGCGGCCTACCTGGATCTGGGTAACCTTTACGGGCGTCAAAAAGAATATGCGCGGGCGATTCAGGAATTGGACGAAGGCATTCAACGGAATCCGAAAATTCCGCAGCCCTATATGTTAAAAGGCGTCATCTATGATGCGCAGCAGCAGTATGACAAGGCGCAGGAGCAGTATGAGAAGGTTTTGGAGCTTGATCCGAAATTTGCGCCCGCGGCGAATAATCTGGCCTGGATTTACGCGGAACAAGGTGGAAATATCGACAAGGCGCTTTCCCTGGCCCAAATCGCGAAAGAGCGCTTTCCCGATGACCCGAGTGTTTCCGACACGCTCGGATGGATTTATTACAAAAAGAATGTGTTTCTAAAGGCGATTTCTCTCTTACAGGAAAGCGCCGAAAAATTGTCTGATAATCCGGTCGTTCGCTACCACTTGGGTATGGCCTATGCGAAGGAAGGGAAGGCGGAGTTGGCGAAGACGGAACTGACCGCCGCGCTTAAATTGAACCCTGAATTCCCCGGATCGGACGAAGCCGAAAAGACACTCAAAGGATTACCGTAGCCTGTCTTTGATCTCCAGAAAGACCATCAATTATTCGCGTGAAGGGTCTCCCTAATTGCGAAAAGAAAAGCTGATTCAAAAAATTCAAGCCATCGACCCTTCTAAGAAGGAATTTGACGCGCTTTTTGTGGAAATTTTTTCCGCCCTTCAGGAGGTGATGCCCTTCCATCTGGGTTGGTTTTTTCCAGTCGATTCGAATACGCTGAAACGGCGGGAAGACAGTTTGGAGTTTTGGGCGGACTCTGATGCTTCGATTGAAACAGGGCCTCTTTTCCTGGATGAGGATTTATTTCCGAGTGTGTCGGATCTAAATCAAAAAGGGTGCGATATCATGCGGGGTGAGGACTGCTGGACTTATCCGCAATTGATCAATCACGCCTTGTACCAAAAAGTTCTAAAATCGGAAGGGCTCTTTTTTTCTCTCACTGCGCTCGTCGTCGATGATGAAAAAAAGTGTATCGGCTATTTTGTTTTCTGGAAGAAAAGAGCTCAGGGGCGGTTTTCAGAGAAAGTGTGCAGGATGCTTTCTGTCCTGTTGCCCGAAATTGCGATTTTATTGCGTCGTCACAGCGAAAGTGCTGCGGATGACTCCTTTCAAAAAAACGCTTCAGCGCCAGCGGAGGCACGCTTGCTCAGCCCTATCGAAAAGGTGTCGGGTATCGGGGAAGAAGAGCTGTATTCGCTGATTCGAAGACGCGCCCAGCCAGGCATTTTGATTTTAAACGAAGAAGGAGAAGTGCTGTATCTAAATCGCGACGGGAAAGCCTTTTTGAAGGGCTTGACGGTGAAATCATATCCGCAGACACTAAATGGTAACGGGGGAAAAGGCGCATATCAAAATCGTGACGGGCCTCAAAATGCCTTTAGGGTGGTTTTGCCTGAAATCGTCGCGCAGCTCTACGGTCATTTCTCCAGGATGGTGTTGCTCCGAAAAGAAGCAATGGAATGGGCGACGCCGACTGTGAACCGTATTTGTATTCATGAGGGCATGGTGTACCTCCTTCGGGCGTTGTTGCTGGAGCACCTTGGCGCCACCGAGGATGGGTACCATTTTATGATTTTAATTGAGCGTGTTTCCCAGGGCGTGCGTATCGACCAGATCGACTGGACCGTGAAGCTGACGCCTCGTGAAAGTGAAGTGGTTCAGTTGCTTCTCGAAGGAAAAACCAACAAGGAAGTCGCGGTATGTATTCATATCGGAGAATATACCGTAAAAGACCATATTAAGCGGATTATGAAGAAGCTTGAAGTAACCACCCGGGCCGGGATTGTCGCCAAGGTATTGCAGCACCATTTCCCGTCATAGAAAGAAGGAATTTGTATGTCGATTTCAAGGATGTTTTTGTCGTTTCTTTTAGCCCCCCCCTCTTTTGAGGGGCTTGACGTTCTTGGATTCTTCGCCTAAAGTAGTATCAGTATTTTTCAAAGAATCATTATTTTATGCAATTCTTTAAGTCTGTCGTTTTGTTAAAGAGTTTGAATTTGTAGTAAATGTACTTTGTTGAGGAGGTGTGATAAGGATGGGGCGCTCTATAATAATGGTTGTTTTTACGGTTTCTTTCCTATTGAGCGCATGTGGTGTTATTCGTGTGTTGCCAAAAGGACAAGAAAGTCGTACTCAAGCGAAGCCAGTAATATTGGAAAATGATAAGATGGTGGCTTCAATTTCCCCCTCTCTTCCGCCTGTATCGTTAGACGCCGAAGGGGTGGATTATATCCTTGGCGCGGAAGATCTTATTGAAGTGATGGTGTGGAAGAACCCCGACCTTTCCAGTACGGTGTTTGTCCGTCCCGATGGTAAAATTTCGCTGCCTTTGATTGGTGATTTACAGGCGGCGGGCTTGACCTCAATTGAACTGAGAGACTCGATTAAAGTTTTGCTAAGACGCTATAAAAAAACACCAGAGGTTTCGGTTATTGTCCGAGAGATTAACAGTTTTTCAATTTTCTTTGTGGGCGAAGTCGCGCAACCTGGGAAAATTCAACTGAAGAGCGAAACCAGTTTTTTGCAGGCGGTGACGATGGTCGGGGGATTTACCGAATTTGCGAATGTTAAAAAGATTGTGTTGCTCAGAAGAGAAAATGGCCAGGAGCGCCGTATAAGAATTAACTACAACGATATTATTAGCGGAAAAAGCTCTGACAGCAATGTCATGCTGAAGCGTGGCGACACGATATTAGTGCCTTAATTACAGGCGAAGGATCTTGTTTGAGGGTTTGGAAAGTTTAGGTAAAGCATGGATTTAGAAACTAAAAAACTGGATTATCAGGAACTTCTTTGGGATTTTATCGGGATCGGTTGGAGGAGGAAGTTCTGGATATTGATTCCCCTGCTCATTGGTGCCGCTATATCTGTATATCTTGTATTCACCCTTCCTAAAATCTATCAGTCGAATACATTGATATTAGTGGAAGCGCAGAAGGTTCCTCAGTCGATTGTTCAGTCTGCCGTGACAGGGACTGCTCAAGATCGTCTTGCAAGCATAAAACAGCAGGTTCTCAGCCGGTCGTTTCTTCTGAGAATTATTGAGAAATTTGGATTGTATCAGAATGGAGGGGCTTCTTATTTTCAAAACCTCCTCGCTAAGATAGGGATTGAACCGAAACAGAAGACGGTCAGCACAGGAAGCAAGATAGGCGCGATGCGAAAAAACATTGAGGTAAGAACAAATGGCAGAAGACGTCTTGAAAGTTTCTCTATTTCATTTTCAGGGGAAGATCCAGAGACCGTGATGAATGTGACGAATGAGCTTGCTTCTCTTGTCATTGAAGAAAACTTAAGAATTCGAGAGGGTTTCATTGAGGGTGCGACGGATTTTTTGAATGTTGAATTGGAGAACCTCAAAAAAGAACTGGAACGACAAGAAAAGCGCTTTGGAGACTATAAGCGCACATACATGGGGGAATTGCCTGAGCAGCTGGATGCCAATTTAAGAGCGCTTGATCGGTTCCAGGCAAACTTGGAAGCAATCCGCATTTCAAAAAAAACAACACATGACCGGATTGATGACTTGGAAAGGCGCTATAAGAATCTTTCTGAGCAACAAGCCCGCATGACTTCAGATAATATGATTGATCCCGCGATTGGCCTTAATCCTATCGCACAGTCTCCGCTTGAGCAGACATTGAGTCAATATCGTGTGATGCTAGCAGACTTGCTGATCGAGTATAATGATAATTATCCAGACGTGATCATTTTAAAGAGAAAGATTGAAGAGTTAGAAAAAAAGGCAGGTAATATCAGGAGGAAAACGGCGAATCCAGAATTACGAGAAGGTTCATCAGATACTGCACCGCAGTCTATTGTTTCGGAACCTGCGATGATGTTGGTCACTCAAATTCGAAGTGCGAATGAAGACTTAAAAAACCTTGTGACGAGAGAAGCTGAAATTGAAGAGCAGATTGGGCTTTATGAACAACGGGTTGAAAATACCCCAAAGCGTGAGCAGGAAATGGTGACCATTCAGCGGGATTACGATAATATTTCAAATAGCTATCAAGCCTTGTTGTCAAAAAAGTTGAACGCAGAGATTTCGGAAAACCTTGAGAAAAGACAAAAGGGAGAGCAGTTTAGGATTATAGATCCGGCGAATCTTCCGGAAAAACCGATTAAGCCAAATAAGTTCCTGGTTTTGCTGATAGGTACGG
>JBHHWW010000080.1:0-7053 GCA_046756725.1 Nitrospiria bacterium
TGTGATTTGCGCCTTGAATCGAAACATTTTATCTCCTGAAAAATTCAACCCAGACCTAATCAGAGCTTCCTTAATAAAATCTGGCAGAATGCCTCGTATATGAAGAGTGGGGACTGATGGCTGCCCGGAGTAAAGCGAGGGAAAACTTCTTGATTTCAAAAAGCCCCCTTCGGAAGGGTGACCCCCCCTGAAAAATAGAAAAACCAACTATCACAGCATTGTGCCCTGCAAAGTTAGTCAAGCTGAAAGACTTCATTTACTTGACTTCGAGAACCCCCAGGCTTGGTGCCACCGGCAATGACATAGATCTTTTCCCCGACCGTAGCTGCACCGAGTCCATGACGTGCGGTCGGCATCGGAAGCGCCGCCTCCCACTGATCTGTTGACGGGTTGTAGGCGTCATTGTCATGGAAAGTTCCTGCCGGTGCCTCCCCGCCAAAGACATAAATATGCCCTTTTAAAACCGCCGCTGCGATGCCGCTCCGTGGTTTTGGGAGCGGGGCTGCAGGTAACCACTGGTCAGATCTTGGATCGTAGATATCGTGGCGCGCCAGGTTTTGGGAATAAGCACCACCCAGCCTTCCCCCGATGGCATGGATCTTTCCATTTAATTCTGCAATAGCTAAATGATCTCTTGCTTTTGGAATAGGTGCTTTCTTCTCCCAACGGTCTGCCAGAGGATCATAAACCTCATTCGCATCAACATTAACTTTCCCATCAGCGTTTTCTCCAAATCCTCCGATGGCATAAAGTTTTTCCTCCCAGACCCCGACACCCAATGCACCGCGCGCGGTCGGCATGTTTTGTTTTTTTAGCCATCGATCTTTCTTTACATCATAGGCAAAAACTTTATTTGACGGTGTCCATGAGAAGCCTTCAAATCCGCCAACAACGTAAATCATCCCATTGACGACACCAGCCCCGGCGTGATGAAGGGGGACCGGCAGCTTTGAAATCTCATTCCAGCGGTCACTTAAAGGATCATATACCCCCACCCTCCGTGTTACACTCAGGAAGGTAAAACCGCCCATTAGATAAATCTTCCCATCAAGCGCGGCAACAGCAACTTCAGTTCGACTCTGTAAAGATGGCGCAACCTTCTCCCATCTCATATTTTCCAAGCCAAATGAAGGCACAGCAATAAAGACAATAAAGGCAATCAAAACAGGATTCAAAAGAAACAACCGTTTCATAGCTTCATTTTATCCACTTTCTCAGGAGGGAGTCAAACAATCCGGGCAGCCTTTTTATAACATTACAATCATTTAAAAGATGTCTCATTACAAAGCCTCAACATAAAAAAATAAAAAGTTAAAGATTTCCAAGCGTAACTTAGTGCAGCGTTAATCATGATTGTTATTCTTTAAATGGATATGAAGGCTCAGGGGGTGCTTATAAAAACAGTGTTCTAGAAAATTTTGGTTTAAATCTGTCCGCCACGCTTTCCATTCCTGAAGTATAATTGAAAGGAGGAATAAAACAGCAGACCGGGCAACACCGGCACTCCGCCAGAAATGCTTTTTTCATGGTTGTGCATCCAATGAACGTTTCATATGCTTTTATATCTCTTGACAATTTTTGCGATAGAACTCGATTGTATTCGTCTTTTTTGATGTGGTAATTTGGCTTTAATTTATTTTGAACCAAGGAGGGCCGTCTATGCGGGGAGATAAAATAATTGTTGAAGCTCATCTTGAAAAAGCTGCAAAAAAGATCGTCGAGATCATTCTGCCGCAGATCAGATCGAATGACGGGAAATACAGCCTGAGTGTCGCAGGCGAATCGGGAAGTGGAAAGTCGGAGATTGCCACTGCCATTGTCAGTGAACTCGAAACACACGGGATTCAGAGTCTGATTCTTCAGCAGGATGATTACTATGTCTATCCACCCAGGACAAATGATCTTGCCCGCAGGAAAGACATCCATTGGGTCGGAATACAAGAAGTCCGTCTTGATCTGCTTGATCAAAATCTGATTGCTTTTCTCGAAGGAAAGAGTGTCATTGAAAAACCACTTGTCATTTACAATGAAGATACAATTACAACTGAGAGATTGGCCGTTAAAGATGCACGGGTCGTTATCGCTGACGGCACTTATACAACCTGCCTGAAACATTTGAAAACCAGGACCTTCATTGACCGCAACTACAACGATACCAGAGCACACAGAGAGAAGAGAAATCGGCACAAATCAGAACTGGATAAATTCACATCGCAAGTTTTAAAGATAGAACATGAAATCGTTTCAAAACATAAAGCGCTTGCCGACATTATTGTCACAAAGGAATATGAAGTGGAGAGGCAATAGAGATGCATATCATTTTTCTAAATCCTCAAGGCAATTTTGATCAAAATGACTCCTTCTGGACCGAGCATCCCGATTTTGGGGGACAGCTCGTTTACGTTAAGGAAATCTGCATTGCCCTTGCAAAGCTGGGTGTCAAGGTCGATATTGTCACACGCCGCATCGACGATTCGGACTGGCCGCAATTTTCAAAAGTGTTCGACACCTACACAGGGCATGAGGAGAATTTGAGAATTGTACGAATAGATTGTGGCGGACCGAAGTTTCTGAACAAAGAGCAACTCTGGGAGCATCTTGATGCATTCACAGACAACATCATTTCTTTCTACGGTGATGCCTTTCCCGATTTTGCAACTGCCCATTACGGGGACGGAGGTTATTGCGGCGTTCTTTTGAAGAAGAAGGCTGGACTTGATTTTTCATTTACGGGTCATTCACTTGGCGCGCAGAAGCTTGGCAAGCTTGGCATGACCCTTGAGAACTTTGACAGAATGAATCAGCGATACCATTTTTCGAAACGGATTGTTGCCGAAAATCTCAGCATGAGGCATGCCTCCCAAATCATTACATCCACTTCACAGGAACGATTTGAACAATATGCTCACCCCTTATATCAAAATGCAGTTGATGTGGATAACCCTTCTAAATTCTCCGTCATTCCCCCGGGTGTGAACACACGTGTTTTTAATTGCGATAAAAGCAAAGCGGATACACCGATTTTTCAGGCCATTGAGGATAAGCTAAAAGAGAGGAAAAAACCTTCTATCATCCTATCGAGCCGACTCGATGTAAAGAAAAATATGATCGGTGTCGTGAAAGCCTATGCCCTTTCTAAGCAGCTTCAGACAAAGGCCAATCTCTGTATTTTTATCAGGGGTGTCGATGATCCTTACTCAGATATCAGTGGTCTGAAATCCTCTGAGCAACAAATTTTGCAACCGATCCTCGACATCATCATTCAAAACAAGCTTAGGGACAAGGTCTTTTTCTTAGACATCAGGTCTCAAAAAGAGCTTGCGGCCACCTACAGATACTTTGCTGCGCTCGGCTCTCTCTTCGCGCTCACTGCCTTTTACGAACCATTTGGGCTGGCCCCGATCGAAGCGGCGGCATGCGGGCTTGCCGTGGTTGCCACTAAAAACGGCGGACCGTCAGAAGTGTTCGAAGATGGCTCCGGCATTCTGGTCGACCCTTTTGATGAAAAAGAGATCGCAGAGGGCTTATTGAAAGGGATTGAACGGTATCACCATTATTCCGAGCTGGGAGTTGAGCGCGTCAAAACAAAATATACCTGGGAGAAAACAGCAGAAGCCTACCTGGAAGTGATTCAGGAATGCACTCAATCCCCACAGGATAACCGGTTCTTCGTTTCGGAACTGAATGGAACTGAACAGATCAGGCGCTATCTTTCGGAAAAATTAAGAGGCATCCATGATAAGTAAGATCAAGGAACACATTCATGAGACAAATGCGTACATATTCTCTAACTTGTAAATCCTTGGTTATCAGGTTTTGTCTCGATAGAAAGGATCTATGATGGAGGACCAAATTGTCTGATAAGGTCTTTTATCTGGTCAATGCGGTTTTCAATATTGGGTAAGCGCTTCAATGAAAAGTGAGCGGCCTCTCCCAAACCAAACGCCAGGATTTCCTTGTCCTTTTCTTCGGGAACGCCCAATCCAAAATGATGGCAAAAACGGTTGGCAAGTGCAACCAGAGCAACCAGCTGTGGACGCTCCGTCGCTTCATGAAAACGATGGTGTTTCCGAATCACCTCTGAAAGCCAGGGTTGAAGCTTCCAGGTTGATGCGACATATTCTCCTGCAATTGGATGGAATTTAAAAAGAGCCTCTTCCAGAGTTTCATCTGTCCATGTGTTTGTCTGGTCTTCGTCGACCTCACTGAGTACAGTAAAGATCACTAACTTCCCGATGTCATGCAAAAGCCCTCCGAGAAAAGCATCTTCTTTTGAAGAAAAACCCGTTATTTCAGCCAAAATTGACGCAATATATGCGCAGCCTAGGGCATGTTCTCCAAGCCCCCGGCACTCTTTATGGTATTTCCCCACCATAAATTCCTTGGATAGAAAGGAAAATCCTACAATTAATATTCGGACTTGTGAAATACCTATTCGGCTAATTGCGGTCGGAAGCTTATCAAACTTGCTAACACCACGGTAAAAAGCGGAATTTGCGATTCGAATGATATTGGAAGTAATTGCCTGATCCTGGATGATCACCTTTGCCAGATCAACAACGCCTACATCGTCGTCCATCTGTAAGACCTGTTCAACAATGCCCGGCATAGGGGGTACCTGGAAGTCGCCCTGGCTCAACCGATCAGTGATAATTTTCAGGAGCCCTTCGTTTTCCTCTACAAGGGACTTGTTTGATCTACGCTTGAATTGGCCAATGAAAATTGTGATGACTTCTTTTGCGTAATCATATGCCTGTTCGTTTGTACTGCTTCTCGGGCCTGCGAGGTTTAAGGTGGGCCCTGGCAAGCCCCTATAAAATTTTTCAATTCGAGCCGCTGCCCGGATCGGCGCGACTTCCACAGCATCTAAAAGAAGATAGGGCTTTTTCTCATCCAGGCAAAGGCGAAGTGTTTGTTCTGTTCCGCCGCTCAGAGCTTCAAAATAGACGATCACTGTTCCATCGGAGTCTAATATATTTTGTCGTGTGCGCTGGTGATAGCCTCCTCCCGGAAGTTCTTTTATTGGATACCTTTTTGGGATAAGTTTATCTTCAGCCTTTCTGCCATCCGGACACCACCCTCCACATTGCACATGGCATTCAAGGGCTGCATCAAGTGCGCCCCTATCGACTCCTGTCTGTCCCCCTGATATGATCTTTAGCATTTGCTTCTCTTTATGATCCTAAAAGATTTAAGCTTGTTAAAAAATTATGATCAATGATTTTGGTTTAACCTGTGGTATAGGAGTGGGTAACATTGGAAGAATCCTTCTTCTTCTCGCCTATTTTGATTTTATTAAGTTCAGGAAAAACGGTGTGGGTGTTCCTTTTTCCCTTGTTCCAACCCGCTTTAGGTGGTGCTGACATCAATTTTATTGCATGTTGTCAATGGGATGTTTGTGTGAGACGTTTTTTCAGAGCCTAACCCCGCAGGACTTCCTCCCCAAAGGCCTCATAAAGCATGCGCGTGATCTTGCCTGGTTTACCCGACCCGACCCCCCTGTTGTTTAGGCAGGTGACCGGCAGAATTTCAATAGTGGTTCCTGACAGGAAGATCTCGTCGGCCGTCGTGAGGCGGTGAAGGGTCAGGTTCTTTTCCTGCATCTTGAGCCCCTGCTTTTTGACCAGTTGAATCACAAGGCTTTTTGTAATCCCGGAGAGGATGTAGGGGCCGTCGGGCGGAGTGATCACACTTCGTCCAAAGACCGCAAAGAGATTGCTTCCCGCGCCCTCCATGACTTTTCCTTCACGGACAAAAACGGCTTCTGTTGCTTCAGACTGAAGCGCGTATTCCCGTGCAAGGACATTGGGGAGGAGGTTGAGAGACTTCACACAACAGCGGCTCCACCGGGTATCCGGCACCGTAACGATAGAAGCACCCCCGCGCCGAACCTCGTTGGACGGAGTTTTGCATTTCCGAAAGGTCATGACAACCGTCGGTCTGACCCGTTTTGGAAATCGGTGGTTTCGTGGAGCCATCCCCCGGGTAATCTGGATGTAAACCTGCGTCTCTGTGAACTTGCTTTTTCGACATCCGGACCGGATGATTTTTTCCAGCGCTTCAAGTGAATATGGAAGGGAAATTCCGATTTCATCCGCGCTCATATTGAGTCGGGCGACGTGAGCCCCGATACGGAAAGGTTGCTTTTGATAAGTCCGGATGACCTCATAAATCCCGTCCCCGAACTGGAAGCCGCGGTCTTCAATAGAGATTGTCGCGTCGGAAAGGGGAGACCACTTTCCATTTACAAACGCGATATTAGGCATCGCTTATCTCCTGGCTTCCTTGTGATCGGCCCGGCTCATTTTTTCTGCATCCAGACATGGAAAAATGCGTAGAGGGATTGTTGCTCTTCTTCGATATGGAGCTGCCTGAACGATTCTCCGAAGATTGTTCGGAAGCTGCTAAGTTTGAAGAAGCGGTCGTAATGTCCTTTGTGGATCAGCCAGTCTCTTTTCCGTTTTTCTTTCGGGTGATGTTTAAACCGCATGGAAAAGCAGGAGAGAAGGAGGTAGCCGCCGGGTTTCAGGAGTGAGAGGATAATTCCAAGATACAATGCAGTATCCCGCTTGCGAACGTGATGAAAACATCCGTAATCGATCAAGAGGTCAAAGCTGTTTTGTGCAAGGGGGAGATGGAAGAGATCCCCGACAATAAAATGGGGACGCGCGCGATTTTTACCGCATAGACGGCTCGCCCGAGTAAGTGCCTGAGGTTGATAATCAAGGCCAATGGTTTGATAGCCTGCTTTAGCAAAAAGGGCAGCGTGCCTCCCTTCCCCGCAACCCAGGTCCAGGACGCGGCCTGTTTTTTTCTCTTTTTTAAAGCGCTCAAAAAATCGGACGATAGGTTCTGACGGTCCTTCGACCGGCCAGCCGTGCTCACCGGTTCGGTAGGCCTCTTCAAAATATTTTTTTTGTGAGGGATAAATGCTCATGATAGTGATGCCAAGTTATCATATTCCAAAAGTGTCTTCAATAAGGATTGCCCTCAAGTTCCTCCCTCATTCCGCGATTGCGGAATGAGAAACCGCCGATTCGCCTGAAAAGACTG
>JBHHWW010000081.1:0-6942 GCA_046756725.1 Nitrospiria bacterium
GCTACGCCCTCGAGGCTATTCAGAATCGCTCCTGACCACTTTCAAAACCTGGGCGCTGGGAGCACATCAACGCCGGATCCTCTTCGCCGGCCTCATCCTATTGATTCTCCCCATGGGTCTTTCCAGCCGAATTGTTTTTTCAAACAGCCTGCGCAGTCTGTTTTTTGAACGCACCGCCCTGAGACAAGACAACCGGGTCCTCAATCAAAAGTTCGGCGGGACATCCACACTCAACATTCTCATTAATACGACACGACCGGGGGGATTGAAAGAGCCTGAAATCATGAAAGCCATTGAAGGACTTCAGCGGACGCTGGAAGAAAACCCGATGGTCGGACGGACAGAATCTTATGTTGATCACGTCAAACGCATGCGCCGGTCTTTCTATGGAAACGACCCGGACGAGGAACGGATTCCCGCAACACGGAAAGAAGCCGCACAATTTCTCTTCCTTTATTCTGTCTCAGGAAACCCGGCGGATTTCAGACGCATGGCCGACAACGCTTTTCAAAATGCTGTCATCCTCTCCTTTTTGAAGTCCGATACCACGGAACTGGCAGAAGCCCTGATTCGACAGATCAATGAATACAAACAGAAAGCCTTTCCCGCGGATGTCTCCATCGGAGTCGCAGGCAGTGTCCCGGTGACTCTTGCGCTCAACGAAGTGGTGATTCGGGGCAAGATCTTGAACATTGCCCAGATGATGCTCATCTGTTTCATCCTGGCTTCCATCATCTTCAAATCCTTACTCGCCGGTTTGTTTGTCTTGATTCCATTGGTCATTTCAGTCGCCTGGACCTTTGGTTTTCTTGGTCTGACCGGGATTCCTTTAGGGGTTTCAACGGCCGCCGCCTCTGCAATGGCGGTCGGCATGGGGGCAGACTATGCAATCTATATTTTATACCGTTTCCGTGAGGAACTTTCTGTCAACAGACACCTTGAAAGGGTGGTGGAGCTCACCTTTGGCACTGCTGGAAAGGCCATTCTTTTGATTGCAAGCGCCTTTGCCGCCGGAACCTTTCTGATTGCATTTTCAGGGTACTATCTCCATATCGAAGGTATCCTGATGCCGATTGCAATGTTGACCAGCGCCTTTGCCGCCGTGATCCTGCTCCCCACCCTGGTGATCGTTTGCAGACCCCGGTTTATCTTCCGTGTGATTCCAAATGAATGGATTGAACTGCATACACGCGGTGAAGCTCAGAAGTTTAATGTAGACGGAGATGTCCTCCGAAAACCACCGGATGATTGATACGCCCATTTCCACCTGTTCTTACTGTGGGAAGAAATGAAAAAAATAGCGCGGACAATCCTGATGTGCATTAATAAATTTCTATTACGTTTTGTCCTCATCGTGACCGTCTTTGTCTTTCAAGATCATCAGATGGAGAGTGTCGTCCATGCCGCCGGAATTTCTTTCATTGTTTTTGGCAGAATGCTTGATTTTGATGAGATGAAGGCAAATGATTTTATCGGGAATCGCCATTCATCTCGGAGGCTCCAAACGTCGCGTGCGTCTATTCGGGAACTATTTTGAAGGCCGCTCGACTTTCGGACAGTTCTTTCAGGATCAAGAAAGTCTTTTTTCTCTCGGGATCGGCTTTGATCTTTAGAAACGACTGGCTTGATTATGCTTATTTGTCATGATAATAAAAAGCATTCACCCGTAATTTTCTAAAACGACGAGAGGCGCTGAACATGTCTGATGGCTTACAATCGATTCAAAATCAAATCTTCCGGTTTTCAAGCAACTTTTTAGATAAGGTCAGGCAACTATAAAATGGTTTTTCCGCTGATTATTGGTATTATATCCGGCGCCATCGTCGGAGTGATTGCAGAACAGAAAAATCGCCCTTTTTTCCCTTGGGCCATCTACGGATTCTGGTTTTTCTTTGTGGCAATCATCCATGTTGCCGTCATTGGGGACAAATCTTATGAAGACGCGCAGTTAAAGGGTGTCGGCTATGTCAAGTGTCCCGCATGTGCGGAAATGGTTCGTCAGGATGCCTCGCTTTGTAAGCACTGCAAGACCCCCTTGGCAGGAAAAGAATCCAACATTGAAAGAACCAGACAGGAACAATCGACTGGAAAAACGCAGTTTTGTCGTTGGTGCAAGCAAACATTTGAAGGAGAACTGGGAAATAAGTGCCCGTCCTGCGGCGGTTCCCAACTTCACTTTCTGAGGGATAACCCCCTCCTCATTGCGCTCATACTTTGTTTATTAATGGCGATGTTTGCCATGTTGGCGCAAACAGGAGGCGATGCGATTCTCTCTCCCGAATCCACGACAGAAGATACTTCAGAATTTTGACATCATGGATTTATAGGCTGAATGAACCCGACAGAAAGCAAGTACGATGTCTGATGGCCCACTTCATTCCCTCAAACTGACAGAAGCAATCCAGTTAATCTGTCAGGCCGACTATCCCGATCCCAGAAATGGACCGGGTGGGGACGAAAAGGTTCTCCAGCGCATCATCGATTCCCTCTGTGAACTTTCGATGCACGATGGTCTCACCGGCTTGAACAATGCCCGTTATTTCCAGATTGCCCTCAATCGGGAAGTTCATCGAGCCGCGAGAGAGGAAAAGACCTGCGCCCTGCTCATGGTTGACATTGATCTCTTCAAGTCAATCAACGATACCTATGGTCATCTGGCGGGAGACAACGTTATTCAGACGGTTGCCTCACGCATGAAAGAAAACCTCAGACCCGTAGACACAATTGCCCGATATGGTGGAGAAGAGTTCTCGATTATTCTGCCGCACTGTTTTTTGAACTATGCACGCCAAGTGGCCGAACGGCTTCGGAAGGAAATCTGTGATTTCCCGATTCCCGTTTCTGACAAGACCAAAGTGCCGGTTTCAGTCAGCATCGGAATCGCCTGTACCTGTCCTACCGACGAAGCAAATCCCGGAGCGCTGATTAAAGCTGCAGATCAAAACCTCTACAAAGCCAAGGGCAATGGCCGCAACCAGGTTTGGTCTGAAATAACTGAAATAACCGAAGTTTCAGCGGCAGAAAAGGCCGCACTTTTTCATAAAACAAAACAAAAAAGACGAAAAAAAATCACTCAATCCATCAGTAAACCCTTGCGCTCAAAAGTCAAAATCGATTCCCAACCGTAAAATATGATCATTCCTTCCCGAAAGGTCTATCACGGCTTCTGAAATAAAACGGAGATTGAGACGGTGGAAATAATTCATCTGCAGCGTCACAGTTTCAGCAAAAAGTTCAGGAAAATCCCTTCTTTCCACATCTTTAGAATCCACAAAATCATACCTGAAAAGAAGATGTTCTTTGGGCGCGAGGTGGAAGTTCACCTCGATGAAATAGCCGAAATGATTGACTGACGAAACAGAAAAAACGCTTGCCAGGCTCTCATCCTGCGCAAACAGAGCCGTTCCCGTCAGATCAAGGCGCTCTCTGTCGATATCAATATCGATCAGGTAACGCTGGAAGCGGCTCTTCTCTCCTGTGGACAGCGTGTTTGTCCCCCAATAACCCAGTCCCCCGATGGCGTACTGGCCGAGGAAGAGCCTGTGAACCCGGAAATATATGTCTTTCTCGTTGTTCTGGTCAAATTCTCCCAGAATGCTTTCCGGGCCATTTGTCAGAGCAATCGTCCACATCGTCATGTTTGTAAACATGCCGCGTAATTCAATCGTTCTCTGCGCTTTGCCGAGTGAAAATGGATTGACCCCTTGGAGGGTTGCCGCATGGATCGCATAATTTTCAATTGTAAAGTTCCGGCCACTCGCAAAATTATAGTAGTCCCGCATGTCCATCAATCCGGCCTTAATGAGTTTGATCGTCACGTAGGGGTTGTTGTAGTTCACCAAAAATTTGACAAAGGCTTCATCAAGCCCCTCGTTTTCGAATGGCTCACCCGTAATCCAGTAGGAGATTTTCTCTGTCAAGCTGCCGGCTGAATAAAGAACAACCTCTTCTGGTAAATGGAGATCTGTGCGGGGCTGGTCTTTTTCAAAAGTGTAGTGGGCATCGGCAATGATGCGAAGTGAGAGCGGAATGGTTCTCAAAAGCGAGAGATTTTTGGTCTGCTGAAGTTTATCCTGCAATTCCGTATGGACGTTTAACTGGTATCCATCGGCCATAAACGCCAACCCGAATTTATTGAGCTTGGGCGGCATGGTGTGGCAGACGGTGCAGACGTAGTTGTATTTACGGGCAAAAGAAGGGATCGCCTGACCTGACTTTGCATTGACGAAGAAAAGGTTCAAAAATATCAGAACCATCAAGAAGTTTTTATGGCGCATGGATTTCCCCTCCTTTTTCTCCGTCCGCACTTTTCCTTTCCGAGAGATAAGCGGCAACAGCCTGCGCCTGCATATCGGTCAATCCAAGGTTTGGCATCAAGGTATCTGCACGATATTTTTGCGGGTTTTTAATCCAGGAATAAATCCACGCCTCTTTCAGTCGGTCTCCAACATAGGTTAAGTCCGGGCCAATCGTCACCCGTTGCAAGGACAGCTTTCCGATACGGTGACAGCCGGTGCAGCCTTTCATGTTAATCACCATTTTCCCCATGTGGATAAGGTTCTTTCGGTCCAGAGCCGGGATGATTGGCATCCCTTTTTTTACACGATATGTGATGGAGATGTTTAGATTTCTTCCTTTTCGAAGTGTCGAAATAAATTCCGTCATCATCACCAGTTCATCATTATTCATGTTCAGGTTTGGCATCCGTGCAAGCGAGTTCTGTGCAAAACCGAGGGGTCTGATCTGAAACGGTTGTTTAAGAAATTGATACGTCCAGCGCGGGTTCACCTTATCTCCCTCATAGGTCAAATCCGGTCCTGTCGTACCTCCCTGACCATCTAGAGAATGACAGCGGATGCATAGCTCCCGAAAAAGTTTTTCTGCCTTGGCAGCACGTGAGAGATCTAAGGACGGCATACCGCTTGGTGTTTCATCCGGCACCGTAGGCAAGTTTTTTCTTAAAGACATGAGGTAACGTGTAATGGGGAAAAGATGACGGTCCTTCAGACCATAGTTCGGCATCATTGACTTTGCATCAAAGGCCTGCGGGTTTTCAATCCAGAGATAAATGAATGCCGGTTGCAGACGCGAACCGACTTCGGAGAGGTTTGGACCGAACAGACGGTTCGCTCCTCCGGGAACGGTATGGCAATTCAGGCAGGGGAACTTCCGGAGTAGACGTTTCCCCAGAGCGATGTCTTCTTCAAGCCCTTCGGGATTGTTCAATCGTGCGATCAATTTCGTCCGCCGATCGATTTCAATCTTTTTCAGTGTGGAGAGGTAGTGGGCAATGGTCTGGGCTTCATCGTCTGAAAGACGGAGGTTCGGCATACGAATTCCGCTGTACGGAATGTAGCCCAGTGGACGGATTTCATAGGGGTCCTTGAGGAACTCGTAGAGCCAAGCCTCATGAAGACGCTCATGGACATGGCTCAAATCAGGGGCCACCACACCCCCTTTCCCATCGATGGCATGGCAGTTCAAACACCCGATTTTCTCAATCAGCATCTTTCCTCTCTCGATGGCGTCTTCACTTCGGGCCAAATCGAACAAAGAAGTAATGTTTAAAAAAAGAACGGTCAAAAAAAATACAGAAAATATTTTTGGTCGGTTGCGTCGTCTCATTTTCTTTTCCCTCAATTTTTACAGACAAGAAACACGACAGTCATTCCACAGGGGAACCCCGGAAGGAAAAGGCAATCTCGATGAAAGACTTGTGAATCTTAAGGTGAACTTAGATTATGTGAGACGTGGGGGATGGAAGATAAGATGCCCAAATCCCTCCAGAAGGGTGGGCGCTTGGAGGGATCGATTTGTTTCCGGAATGGGAGCAATAAGGAGGTGTCTCCTCCGTGTTTTAATTGTTGAGGCGTGACAAGGGCTGGAACAATCTGATTCTGACACATGCGTTGTGGTCTGTGGCAATGTTCCTCCATCACGCTGATTTGAATAGGAAACATCCTGATCGCTTGATGACGCGGCCCAGAGTCTGTCACACGTCACGACATGCTGGAAAAAAAGGCTGAAGAAAAAGATAAAGAGCATGCAGTGACTGACACGCTGGCAAGCAAGCTTCCTCTTCGTGATATGCATCATTTTTTAATCGGCCTCTTCAGAATACACAATAAAGGGTACGCTTCCTCTGGCTGTAAAACAACTTGCACCAACTCCCAGCCTTCAGCTCCCAAAAAATTCATCTGATTATCGATTTGAACGTCTGCCAATCGTTCTGCTTTATATTCCCATTTTATCATCACGAAAGCGCTGCCCTATTTTTTGATTTTTTCCCATGTATCGGCATCCGCTTTCTTCTCCTCGACAATGGCTGTTTTTAACCAGAATCGATTACTTTTCAGATCACCGTAGGTATCTGAATTCTCAGCGGTATGTGTATAGCGGCGACTCCCCTTGCCTTCAAGCAGATTGCTTTCAATCGTAATCCGTGCAACGGGTATTTTTGAAAGTTTGAATTCTTGAAGAACGACCCACTGATTGTGCCGCCATCTAGAAAAAGCGTCTGCTGAACTAACCCGGTAATTCAACGGCGTTGTAAAAGAAATATAGACATGCTTGGCTTCGGTGTCATAGGAAATGCTCGCATCATTTGACGGAGACATGATGGATGTCGCTGACATGATTGTTTTTTCGAGCAATGTCGCATCAACCGCTTCTGAAACAGGCTGCATAAAAGGTATGATCAAGACGCTAAGAATCGTTAGAATGGTCCATCGACCCACGGCAATTCTCCTTTTCATGAAAATGTTGGCAACGCATAAAGATGATTTTACGTTGGTTTTCGGCGAAGGCGTTTTAGGCTTGAATTGACACATCACCTGCCTATGGTAACCTTTGTTTGTTCATAGTGATCTCTCTAAACAGACTATGGGCTTTTCTCTCGGAACTCTCTGGATTCCCTAGTCCAGGGAGTTCTTTTTGCAATAG
>JBHHWW010000082.1:0-6596 GCA_046756725.1 Nitrospiria bacterium
TCGAAAGCATGTCTGCTCTGGTCTTTTTATTCTGTTTAATGGTAGTGACAATAGAGAAGGTTCGGTATAATGCCGAAAATCGGGTGCTGAAGCGATTTTAAATTGATTGAAATCCATCTTTTAAGGTGTAAGGATTTACTTAGAGCCATTCTTTATCTGTGGCGTATTTATTGCTTTTATTGCTTATAGAGGACTCAGTGGAAAATATTTATATTAAAGTAGTAAAGTATGTATTTTAAGAAAAATATCAACTCTCCTGGATGGGAATAAGAGTTACGGTGTGCAAAGTCTTATAAAAAAATTATTGATTGCTTACTTGGTTTGTGTGGTCTGTTTGATGGCAGATTCGGGTAGATCATGGGCCGGCCCCCGCGCTGATTCTCTTCGAACTGAACTTCAGGGTTTGGATAAAACAGTTGCAGAAACACTTAACAGAGTAGACCAATTGGCCCATCAATCCAGGCGGGTTTCCCGGGAAGTCCAGATCCTCAAATCAGAAAGGAAAATTGGCATCATTGAACATGCCCGTGTTGACGCTTTGTTATCGCGTCTCAGGGAAATCCTGGTTGAGCGTCGGGAACTCAAAAAAATCGAAGAAACCCTGAAACAGGAAAGGGAAAAAACAAGAGGATTCCTCTATCAAGCGTTGGGGGCGGAAATCCAGAATTTGCTCAAGAAAGGGGAAGAAGAAGTTTCAGACGGCAATATTGAAGGGGCAGACCGCATCCATCAGGCTGTTTTACTCAGAATGCAGGAAAGACAGCAGCTCGTTGCACACCGCCCCTTGCGAATAACAGCCCTGCCTCAAATTGAAATTCCTGATATCGAAGGTTTTTCTCTGGAGGAGCAGGTTGAGATTGCCATCCTTCTGAAAGACGATGCAGAAACCCTTGATAAGGAAAAAGAAGTCCTTATTAAGGAACACAAGCGCCTGCGGGAAGAGCTTCACATCAAAGAAACGCTTGCACGGTTCAAAGGATTTCCCAGAGGTCTCCAGGATGCGCCCATCGATCGGCAGATTGTGGCGTTGAAACAAGATTTGGAAACCCTTGATCAGGCTATCAAGGACTATGCCAATGTAACGGCAGTTCTGGTGACGCGATCAAAAGAAATTTTTGAACGTGCAAAAGAACAAGAAGAAACACTTTTAAAGTGAAGCTTGAAAAGCTGAACAGATTTGAGTCGAAATGAGGAACAGACAAATGTGGAGTCATAAAAAATGTTAAATCGATTGAGTGCAATCATGGCGCTCTTCTGGAAAAGATCAATCATTTTTCTCTTGTTTCTTCTGATGGGCACCTCCGGGTGTGCCACCCTCCATCAACGCGGCTTGAACGCAGATCAACGAGGAGAATATGAACAGGCGATCCAGTATTATCTAAAACATTTAAAAGAACATCCCGATGATCTTGACGCCAGAAATGACCTCGGTATCGCCTATCTTCGAAATGGTCAATACGATCAGGCCATTACTTTCTTTGAGGGGCATATTAAAAAATTTCCGGATGATCGAACGGCCCAAAAAAGTCTGGCGGTCTCTTATATTGAAGGCGGCCATATTGGGACGGCCATAAAATATTATTTAGCCTATTTAAATAGATTTCCGGATGATTTGTCGGCACGTAACGATCTTGGCGTTGCCTATATCCGCAGCAAAGAGTACGACCTTGCTTTTCTTGAATTTAAAAAAGTTTTGATTCGCGATCCGGAATATGTCCGGACGTATTACAATATTGCGCTCATTTATAATTTCAAAGGGTTGATCGACGAAGAAATAAAAACCTACAAAAAAGCCCTTTCAATTGCGCCGAACCACCGACCCACCCAATTGAACTTGGCACATCTCTATCTTGAAAAAGGGAAGGTTGACCCGGCTAAAAAGATATATAAAGAAATTCTGTCGATACAGCCGAACCAACGCCGTGCGCTTTACAACCTTGCACTGATTTATGATCAGGAAAACAAGAAGAAAGATGCAAGGACACTCCTTAAAAGATTTCTCCGCCAAAACTCTGATCCAGAATGGCGTGTAGAAGCTGAAAAACATCTGAAAAGGTTAAATACAGAACTCAGTCAGTAAGGTTTCCTCTCATGTTAACGGAAGCTGAGACTTACTGAAAGCTTCCTAGAAAAACCATGCATTCACTGCATCGTCTAATTCAGGTTTGCAGCGTTTTAATTGCGTATTGTACCTGGCTGCTTTCTTCTTTACCTTTTTAGCGACTTGTTTTAACCACTTCTTTTGTTTCCAGAGACCCCGTTGATAGCCTCCGCGTCCTTCGTGGTAGGCCAAATACTGATTGTATGCGTCCCACTTGGAAACACCGAGTGCCCTCTGGGTCACATGGGTGTACCAGCCGATGAAATCGATCGCATCTTCAAAATCATCACGATCCGCCCTCCTGTTTCCCGATTTTCTGACGTACTCTTTCCAGGCGGGATCTTGTGCCTGGGCATAGCCATAAGCTGAAGAGCGCCGCGGCAGCGGAATGAACAGGAACCATGGGCGGGGTGGCCGGGCGTCATCCACAAACCGAGATTCCTGATGCATGATGGCCATCATTACCCAGATAGGTGTTCCCCACTGTTCATTTGCATCCCGAGCCGCCTCATACCAGTCTGTATATCCACGAAAAATTTCGCAAATATTGTCAACTTGAGTCGGTCGATACGTTGCACATCCACCATTGAGCAACATGAGAACAATCGGTAAAATTTTCAGCCACTGATGTTTTAATGCCAGTGAATCGGTGTTTTTTTTACTCGCAACCCAGGAATTTTTCATGAATGCTCCATTTCTAACGATGCCCTCTTTCACCTACCGACTGTAAAACGCGAGATATTTTGCGCCTGACCTTCGTCAGGGACCGGAAATCTGGCAAGATACTTGTCAGTATCCGTCTTTTCAAAAGACTCTTATCCGATATTTTTGTTGTGTTTTCAAGTCTGTAGAACCTTTATTTCACCTTTTGTAAATATTGGTTCGTATTTTGCTTATTACACGAATTAATAATAATCACTTTTCGGAGGAGTATTAAGATGAAAAAGGCAATTCTGATCACCCTGTACGCTGTTCTCTTTTCTATGACGGCAATCCCTTCACACGCAGATACACCTGTTCATGGCGATGGAGAGGTGCAGAAAAACTCACCCTGGTCCGGAGATTTTGAAACCGGAATTGAATATGACAGCAATATTTTCCAGGCCAAAAATCAACGCGAGTCTGATCTGATCTGGATTTCAGCCCTATACTTTGATTATTTGCCTGAGAAAATTCGTTGGACCGGTCTGGCTGTTCGAAATCAATACCTGGATAATTCAGAATTGAGTTTTTCATTTTTTGAAATCGGCGCAGAGCGGTTTTTTGGGTCGCGGGATTATGGTCGTTTTGCCTTGCAGGTTTCACCTTCAGCGCCGCTGGACAAAGATGAAAGCGTCGGTCCCCCAATCAGTCTGGGAAGTATCGGTTTTTATACCAGCTATGATCGTGATCTTAAACCGTGGTGGAATACGGGTTTATCCATCTCATATAACCGTATCAACTATAATGCGAGATTTGATGCCAAGGACACCAATGTTGTGAAGATCGGCTTTCCTCAATTTTTGCGACTGAACAAAATATGGCGTTTTATGTTGGATTACGCTTTTCAAACCGGGTCTGCCCGTACGGGAAGGGTTCCAACACTCAACGGAACACGGCCTGACGATATTTCTTTCCGAGCGAATATTCTCAGCCTGCAGGCAAGCTACCTCCTCAATTCATCAACCAGGGTCCGCATCAGTTACCGTCACCGGAGTAAGACGTATACCACCAATAATATTGATGATCTATTTCATATCGACCGGAAAGATAACAATCATCAGGTTCTTCTCGGCCTTAAACATCGCATGAATCCCAAGGTGACCCTTCGGACGCGGGTGAAATATCTTTGGCGGGATTCCACTGACCCCTTTGTAGAATTTGACGAGGTGACGCTGTCTGTTTCGGCAGCCTACCGGTTCTGATTAAAAAGGCTGTCCTGCAGTCAGATAGTAATGCGGTTTATCTTCGTCTTCGATGGTGGGCGCGATTGGCATTGCGACATCGAAGCGAAGGATGGCTGGATAAATGCCGAAAAGGTCGACGAAAAATCGAATGCCGGTGCCTACATCGGACTTGAATTCGCTTGTCCGGAATACATTTCGCGAATCGCTCACCATCCCGGTATCGGCGAAGAAGGCAAGTTGCCATGCGTGTGCATGTGTCAATCCAAAGAAATTAATATCTGAATCGTAAAAAAGAGGGAAGCGATATTCAAGTGAAAAGAGACTCATGTTTTCCCCCACAAAAACAAGCGGATTGTACCCGCGCATGGCTTCAACCCCGCCCAGAAAAAACCGTCTGTTTTCAAAAAGGTTCCCTGCTGATTGCCCGACAAAAATACGGCTGCCAATTGCATGATAATTTGAGAAGGTCCAGGTGCGTCTGGCATCCAATCTGAGCAGGAAGGAATGATCATAGATGCCTCCGGTAAATTGTTGATTATAGACAAGGCTGATATTGAATGAGGGAAAGGTCGTGGTTAATTTCTGAATCGATTCTGCCAGAAGGGGGATGTCCGGGAAAACAAGGGCATATCCGAGTGTGAGGAAGCCTGCCTCGTCTTCGATGAAGCTGTTTCTGGATGTTTCCAGCTTTTCGTGAGTTACTCCAATTGAGATAAAATGATTTTTTTTGAGAATTTCTGTGTAGCCGACTTGAATGTGATGGCCGGTGGCGGCGCTTGAAAATCGAAGCTCCGTCCAGTGGCTTGTATCGTACTGTTTTTGGAAGAAAAAACCGGCCCCATAATTCAGTGTGTTTGTTTGAAAATCAAAGTCGGCGTTAAACTCGTCCAGTAAGATTTTCCATTTGGCGGGACTTCGATTGTTTTGACGATTCGGGTCGTTTATGTCCCCTTGTGGGTCCAGTTCGACTGTCTTGACCGGCGATAGCGTGGATAAACGGATCTGATGGGTTTCTTCAGACCCGTTCCATAGGAAAGAGGTTTCTCGTCCTTTCGTTTCTTTCACCAGAATTTCAATGGGTTCTCTTCCGTGACCTGCCTTTTCAATGAGAATGTTTGTCTGATGACGGTCATCTGCTTTTTTACGTTCAATTGTCCCAATCTTGAAGTCAAGAATCGGGCGGGTGTACAGCCACTCATCGATTAAAGTATCGATCTCCCGGGAGTGCAAAATGGAGAGGATTTCTCGAAAGGAAGATGTCTTTCCGGTCCGGGCATACTCTCGATATTTTTCGACAATCTCATTGAAGATGGATTCTCCGACCAGTTTTTTTAATTTAGTAAAAATTTTCGGTCTTTCTGAAGCGGGCTGGTTATAAAACCGGATATCTTCACTGATGATAGGGATGACTGAATCTGTGAAATAAACCTGGCGTAAGGGAAGCGCCTTTGAATAGAGTACTTGGTCAACGAGTGGGAGAAAAGAAAGTGGCTTCAGCCATTTTTTCAGACGGAATGTTTGCCCATCCTGTTGTTTTATAAACGCTTCTGCGTCTATCCGGGCAAGGCCTTCAATGACCCAGAGTTCTTCATCGGGACGTTTTTCACGCCAGAGGATCTGGAAGAGACCGCTGGCAATGCTTTTTTTGTGAAATCGTTTCAAACTTGTAAAAACCTTAAAGAGGCGGTTGTTGAGATAGAGCACCTTCGATCCCACAGCCACCAGATCTTGATAAAGATATGATGAAGCCAGTTGAATGCGCATGTCCGGGATGGTTTGAATGCGTGTCTGGTAAAAGGAAAGTGCGGATTCTATGGTTTTAACAACTTGTTTTGCATACCGTTTATCTCTCTTGAGGATAAAGTAATCCACTTCAACACCCGATATTTTTGTGTTCAAAAGAAAGACTTTTTCTCCAATTGATAGAGAAAAATAAGAAAGGTTTTTACCTTCCATTTGGTACCGTCGATTTTTACCTAGAAGCGCCCCTTGATGAATTTGTGAAGTGCTTGCCAATTGCAATTTATTATTGAGGCTCAGGCGGATCCGAAAATTACTTTTCGGAGGGGGGAGATTAAAATGCCATTTCCCCCCGGAGAAATCTGGAATGGTGGGGTGCCATCCCCCCTGTAAGGTCACGATACTTTTCACATATCCAAAAACACCTCGTTTCTCCGGGATGGTTGTGCGGAAGTCAACCGTGAAACGAACCGTTTCTCCTGATGAAATCGGTCTTAGAAGGAGGACCTTAACCAGGCGACGATCAAAATTTTCGGCGGGCTTTAATAGGAGGGTTTCTCCTGTCGAATCTTTCACTGTGATGATCTCGAGTGCGCCCGGGTTGAACTGCATGGGATAGGCTGTCTGGTAATAAGCGGAGCTGAGGTTGGGATGCTTCTCTTCGTAGATATTTGGATAGAGGGATAGATACAAGGTAGAAACAGGGCGTTCGCTGCCATTTGTAAAAGTAATGACTTCTGAGCCAACCAGGGTGTGGTTTTCATCCTCGTATGTCAGATCAATGTCGTAGTGTGTGATTGCCGCGTAGGACGGCTTAACGATTAGAAAAAAGGATAGAAGTACAACACGGAAGATCATTCGACTAAGTA
>JBHHWW010000083.1:0-6521 GCA_046756725.1 Nitrospiria bacterium
TCTCAAAAAGTGGCTTCACTGCTCAGACTCCAAAAGCCGCTCCGCCTTCAAAAGACAGAGGAAAAAGAGGCAATTCTTGAATGACCTATCAGGAAGCACTCCGCCATTTCGAACAGAGGAACTTTTCACCTGCATATCTTATCACGGGAGAAGAATCTTTTTTCATCCGGAACCTGCTGGAATTTATTCGCCAAAAAGGGCTTCAAGCCACCGCACTTGGATTTAATTTCAATCAGTTTCAGGGAAAAGAACTTTCTCCGGAAATAGTTATTTCAATTTCGAACACATTTCCTGTTGCCAGTCCACGTCGAATCATCATTATTCAAGATGCAGACAAGATAAAAGACGATCAAGGGTGTTTTATTGATTATCTTACGCAACCATGTGAAACAACCCTGCTGATCTTTGTATCTGAAAAACCAGACATGCGAAAACGACTTTTTCAAACACTCAAAAAAAAGGCCTGCGTCATTGTTTGTTCCCCCCTACAAGACAGAGAACTCCCCGCCTGGATCACACAGGAAGCCAGAAAAAAAGGACTGAACATTTCCCATGAAGGTCTTTGGACACTGAAAGAACACCTCGGAAAAGATCTTCTGTCAATACAGAAAGAAATAGAGAAACTAAACCTTTATTTGTCCGGGGAAAAGGAGGAGAACCGAAAAAATGTATCAAGTAAAGAAATATTACAAGTCATCGGGGCTGGCAGGACACACTCCATTTTTGAATTGACGCGAGCCGTGGGGAACAGGGATTGTCCCTCGGCAATTCAAATTTTAAATTACCTTTTATCCGAAGGGGCACATCCGCTTTTTATTTTAACAATGCTGACACGCCAGTGGCGTCAGATGACCATCGCAAAACAGCTAATTGATTCAGGGACACCTGAAAAGATGGTTGGTAAGAAGGTTCCCATGCCGCCGGGTCTTTTCAGACATTTTCTTCAGCAACTTAAAAAATGGACGTGTGAAGAACTTGAATGGGTCTTTGCGCTTTCGCTTTCGACCGACTCAGCACTGAAAGGAGGGAGATTGTCCGGGACGTTTATTTTGGAGGGCTTGATACTAGACCTTTGTCTTAAAAGACCGATCTCCCAAACAAAAATAAGGTATACGCCTCATTTTTAATTCCACAATATCCACGAAAGAAGCATCAATTCTTGTTGAATGACAAGCTGCGGGCACAATGGCGACGAACGAATGGTGAGTCCATTCAGTGTATTTATTCAGAAGGGGTTTGGTCTTGGAAGACTTTATTTGCCTTTGCTGAAAGACGAGAAACCTTCCGTGAAGCCCTTTTCTTGGGAATAACCCCTTTCGAAGCGGCACGATCCAGCGTGGAGGTCGCTTCCTTCAAACGTTCTTCTATGATCCCAATATTGTTTTCATCAATGGCAGCCGTTAATTTCCGAATGGATGTCTTGATCCTTGAGTTGACAGCGCGATTTTTAACTCTTCGTTTTTGGGCCTGCCGTTCCCTTTTTAGTGCAGATGGATGATTCGCCACAGCCGTTCTCCTTATTCGATAAAGTGGTTTACTAATACATAACTCAATGGAAAGTCAAGAAGAAACACAGACTGACGCGATGAAAAATGGAACGCGTCATCACGAAGAAAAAATTGCAAGATCCGCTGGGACAGTTGCAATCGGCACCTTCACAAGCCGAATCTTGGGATTTATTCGCGACATGATTCTCGCCAGAATTTTTGGCGCTTCCCTCTTTTCCGATGCTTTTTATGTTGCATTCAGAATTCCCAACCTCCTAAGAGAACTCTTTGCAGAAGGGTCGATGTCCGCAGCATTTGTCCCTGTATTTACAGAAACCCTGAGCAAGCGCGGGGAAAAGGCCGCCAAAGAACTCGCACAAGCCACTTTTTCAATGCTTTTCCTGCTGCTTGCAGGAATCGTCATGCTTGGCATTGTTTTCTCTCCTCTGATCATCCGTTTCATTGCCCCGGGATTCATAGACGATCCAGTCAAATTTTCATTGACGGCATCATTAACACGCATGATGTTTCCATTTCTCTTATTCATCTCTCTTGCTGCAGTCTCAATGGGCATTCTGAACAGCCTTCATATTTTTGCAATTCCCGCCTTCTCTTCAGCGGCCTACAACACCGTGAATATCATTACAATTCTCTCCCTATCGACCTTGTTTCAGGAACCGGTCTATGCCGCGGCGATTGGCGTAACCCTTGGAGGCTTGGCACAGTTCCTGATCCACCTCCCTTCCTTATACAAAAAAGGATTCGTACTTGTTTCAATGTCTCCCCCTACATTGCCTCTTCATCCAGGAATAAAACAAATGGGTCGGCTCATTTTACCAACCCTCTTAGGGCTCTCAGTCACACAAATAAATCTTCTTGTGAACACGCTTCTCGCTTCATACCTTCCTGTCGGGAGCGTCAGTTACCTCTATTACGGAATGCGGCTGATCCATTTCCCCCTCGGGATATTTGCCGTCGCCCTGTCCACAGCCCTTCTTCCGACCCTCTCTGCACAGGTGGCGAGGGATGACTTTTCAGGATTGCGTCAATCTTTTTCTTTTTCGCTACGCCTTGTTTTTTTCATTACTTTTCCTGCACTCTTCGGACTCATTCTTTTCAGATATCCCATCGTTCATATCCTCTTTGAACATGGTGAATTCGATCAAATTGCAACACGAGGGACGGCAGATGCGATCTTATTTTACGCGCTTGGACTTTGGGCCTTTGCAGGAATCAGGATTGTGGTTCCTGTTTTTTATGCACTCCAAGACACAAGGACACCCGTCAAAATTGGGATTATTACAATGGCAATAAATCTTATATTGAACCTATTCCTCATGGGTCCCCTTAAACACCGAGGCCTGGCATTGGCAACTTCCGTATCTGCTGGCTTTAACTTTATAGCCCTCTTATTTTTTTTAAGACAGAAGATCGGACAAATGAATGGCCGACACATCCTTTCTTCACATATCAAAGTCATCATCGCTTCCCTTATCATGATCATTCCCGCCTACATCCTTTCAAAACAATTAATATGGCACACAAGTGGGAACTGGGGGCTAAAAACCATTATTTTGACAACCGTAATAATCACCAGCCTCGTCGGATATATGATTATCCAATCAATATTGAAAAGCGAAGAGGTTCGTTTCATCAATAAGCTGGTGAGAGAAAAGCGGAGAACCTAAAAGAAGTAGGATTGCCGGATTATTCAGGTAGAAAAGAAATGGCCATCGATGAACTTGTCTTGTTTCTTTAAACAGTCACGGCAGGCAGTGGAAGATTTCTCGATAGAGGGTAGGAGATAAAATCCTTACTAAGCGAGGAAGCAGAAACAACTCTCCAAGCTTTCTTGTCTCTTAAAATCCTTTTAACCAATTTGTAGTGAAGATCATGACCGGAACAGAAAGCCTCAACCTTCCCTAAGACAGGCATCCCGAGCAGCGAAAAATCACCCATTAAATCGAGTATCTTATGACGAACAAACTCATCTGGAAAACGTAATCCCTGCTCATTGAGGACATTTTCATCATCAAGAACGACCGTATTATCCAATGACCCACCCTGAGCAAAACCCTGAGACCTCAGAAAGGAAACATCCTTGAAGAAAGCGAACGTACGGGCCGACGCAATTTCTCTAATAAATGCCTCCTGGCTATGCCAATAATGATAGGTCTGTTCCAGAACCAAGGGATGATCAAAAGAGATATGATATAAAATCTCAAATGAAGATGCCGGATGAATGGACACCTCTTTTCCCCCTTCGGATACCGTCATCGGCTTCAAAATTTCGATGAAAGACCTTTTTCTTTCTTGGAGAGCAAGACCGGATTTCAATAAAAGTACCACAAAGGGAGCCGCACTGCCATCCATGGCAGGGACTTCCGGACCATCTATTTCAATCACCAGATTGTCAATGTTTAAGGCAAAAACAGCCCCTAAGAGATGTTCAGTGGTTTGAACGCTTGCTCCATTCGAACCAATTATGGTAGACAAACGGGTGGAAATCACGTGTTCTGAGCTTGCAGGGACCCTCACTCCGCCTAAGTCTCGCCGGATAAAGACGATACCCTCTCCCTCATTTCCAGGAACAAATTTCAGACTTGTCATTTTCCCGGAATGGAGACCCACGCCACGACAACTTACTTCATTCTGTATTGTGTTCCCAAGAGCCATTCCAACCACCTTTTTTCCACCGAAAAGACAAGATGAGTAAGGCAAAAAAACTCATCTAATCTAAAAAGCAAGTTACATGCCGACCAAACGAATAGCCAAGATCTATAACATAATCTTTAAGTATCAATAAGTTCTATACTTTTTCGATGAGAAAATTGGATGTGCAAGACTCTATTGTCATATAAATAATACACACATAAAGAAAAATGTTGTATTTAAGAGACATATTTCCTGTAAAGACATTAAGAACAAGACCCAGGTTATTGATTGTGACGAACAATTTATTCCAAACCGGTTTTGTAAAATCGTAGATTCTATCCATCACTCAACCTGAAGAAAAGAAGATCATCCACCTAAAATAAGGAGACAAATATCATGAAAGTTGGCATATTAACAGGAGGAGGGGATTGCCCCGGACTGAATGCTGTGATTCGATCAGTCGTAAAATCTGGACGGGCAAAATATAATTGGGATGTCGTTGGCATTGAAGAAGGATATGTAGGGCTGCAAAATCCAGTTAAAACGCGGCCACTAACAGAATTGGCAATCAAAGGAATCCTTCCAACAGGAGGAACAATTCTGGGAGCAGCAAGTGGCATAAGTCCAGAAAAAGTAAGCAAGAAAAATAATAGCATCTCTGGAAAAGCGGATCTTTCAAAAGAAATACACCAGAATATAGAAAAACTTGGTATCTCTGCGCTCATTGCTATTGGTGGAGATGGCACACTGAAAATTGCCGAGACGCTATACAAAAAGGGCATCCCAATCATTGGCATTCCAAAAACCATTGACAATGACATTGAAAGTACGGACCTCACCTTTGGCTTTCAAACAGCCGTGAATACTGCAACAGATGCGCTGGACAAACTTCATACCACTGCAGCAAGCCATCATCGTGTCATTGTCGTTGAACTCATGGGACGTTATGCAGGTTGGATTGCGCTTGAAGCAGGCATTGCGGGAGGAGCGCATGTCATCCTAATTCCAGAAATTCCATTCAAAATAGAAACAGTTTCTAATACAATTGTTGAGCGATATAAACGGGGAAGTCGATCTTCTATTGTTGTTACGGCTGAAGGAGCAAAACCCATCGGTGGGGAAATGCATGTCATAAAGCGTTCTTCGGAAGGTTATGTCGAACGGCTGGGAGGCATCGGACACAAGGTCGGCGAAGAAATTTCGCGTCTTTCCTCTATGGATGTCCGTGTCACTGTCTTAGGCCATTTACAACGTGGGGGTTCCCCAACCCCAACCGACCGAATTCTTGCGACACGCTTCGGCGTTGCGGCTGTCAATCTAATCGCAAAAAAGCAATTCGGTGAAATGGTCTGCTTAAAAGGCCAAGAAATTTCTTCTGTTTCTATTTCAGAAGGCGTTCATCGCCTAAAAACAGTCCCACCAGAGGGAGATCTCGTAAAAGTCGCCAAAGCGCTGGGCATCTCTTTGGGAAGTTGAATTTTTTGTGTAAGAAATTGCATTACGAAGGTTGTATTTTATATAATTCGGTCGCTTTTAAGAGATAAGAGGGAAGGTCGGGGATAGCTGGGGAAATTGTATGAACCAGGAACAACAAAACAAGACAAAAAGCCGCCATAAACCAATAGATTTTTCAACCCTGCTCATTTTTAGTCTTGTCTGTATCGTCGCGATGATTGGCACGCCTATTTATGGCCATTATTTCGGTTATACTTGGCTCGACTGGACACTTTTCGGCATTTTGTATTCGGCCACGGGGTTGGGCATTACAGTCGGGTATCATCGCCTCATCTCACACCGAAGCTTCACCTGTCAGAACTGGGTCAAGATCTACTTCTTGATCACAGGCGGAATGGCACTGGAAAATTCAGCGCTCAAGTGGTGTTCAGACCATGTTCGCCATCACGCAAGAACAGATACAGACGATGACCCATATAATGCAAAACGGGGATTTTGGTACAGTCATGTACTCTGGATTTTTGAGAAGAACCTCGATCCTGACCGCTGGAAAAAGTATCGTGCCATCTTTGAAAAAGACAACCTCATTATGTGGCAATCAAGAAATTATGTTTGGATCGTTGTGTCCGGGCTCGTCCTACCCTTTGTCATTGGATTTATTCATCGCGGCTTGATCGGGGGTTTTGCAGCCTTCCTCCTTGCAGGGGTCTTCAGAACTTTCCTGGTCCTCAATTCAACATTTTTCATCAATTCAATTTGCCATATGTGGGGAGACCAACCCTATGGAGATGCAAATACCAGCCGAGATAACTGGTGGATTTCACTCCTGACCTTCGGGGAGGGATACCACAACTACCACCATAATTATCCTCGGGACTACAGAAATGGTCCTCTATGGTACAATTTTGATCCCTCAAAGTGGCT
>JBHHWW010000084.1:0-6476 GCA_046756725.1 Nitrospiria bacterium
TGTTTGAAACGCAGGAATAGAAACCGGAACCGCAATGCCAATAAATAACAGATAGATGATAAAAAAACCATATATCGTTTTATTTTTCATAATTTTTTCCTCCTTTTTACATGGCTTACCATGTTTAAAACGACTTCAAGTATTCACCCTTGCAGCGCTTCTTTTCAGTTGAAGCTCCTTGATGGAAATCCAGTTGCTTATTTTCATGAGGATGTTTCCAAGACCATAAAAAACGGGCATCATCAAGACATCCAGGTTCAAAACAATGACCCCGTATAAAAAACATTCCTCCATCACTGTCGCCTGGTTAAACCAGAGGACAATTTGCTCCGCCTGTAAAACAGAGAGAACAGGCAGTAAAAAGGTATTCACAGCCCATTCCCGAACAGGCCCGCCGCCGACATAGTCCCCTTGAAAAACAAGGGTCGGCAGGAATCCGATCAGGTTGAGGACAAGGACCGGAAAGACAAAAGCAGGCCATAAGCGAATCCAGGTCAGCATGGCACTCCCTGCTTTTTTTCTTCGTGGGATTGGTGGGTTTCGATGGATTCGTGGGCTTCGGTGATTTCACCGATCAGACGGTGAAGGGTCTCCGAATCTTCATTGCCCATGTATTTCTTCCAGAAATTCAGGCCTTCTCCTTCCGCGTGTTCTCTTGCGGATGGTAGAGATATTTTCTCCCAACCCGAAAAATCCGGGCGTTTTAGTTGAACCTTCCAAAACGGATTTTTTGTCCTTCCTCCTTCTTCAACCAGTGTGGAAACAAAGGCTTCGCCTGGATTGAGTTCCCGCAATACCCGTGCGTCAATCCGGTCCTCTTTTGTATAAAACAGGGTCTCCCCTCTTATCGTGGAATCCGATTGGGAGATCTCGGCCAGTTCATGTTCTCCCAGGAGTTTTCGGACAAAATGGGCGGTTGAATTTCCCTGAATGCGCATCACAATCTTTGTGGCGACGGTATCGTCTAAGGCATCCAGAAAGGTGTGATTCACGGCGTCCAGGTGGGCCTTTGATTGAAAGCCAAAAGACAGGGGCATCTCGGCTGATCGGCACCGCGCGGAAAAAGGTGCAAATCCTGCGTGAAAAAATCCGCTCCAATCGTCAAAGAAAAGGGGAAAGACATGGATGCCTTCATTGCCCGAAAGCTGTCGTTTTCGGGCTTCCACTTCAAACATGTTGATGATGGCCACGGCAACGTCTTTGGAGAACTCGGTCAAAGGAAGATGTGCATAAAAGGTCTGACCTGTTTGGACAATCTCGTGAATATGAATGTCCGGCGCATAGCAGTTCAGGCGGTCGGCATAGGGGCCTGTGGTAAAGACAATCAGGCGGTTTAAAAGTCCTGAGATGTTTTTTAGGCGGGTTTTGATGGGTTGGTCGAACCATGTTTCCGCAAACTGGATATCAGAGGGGTCCAGACTCAGCTTCTTTACGCTGGAGATGAGTTCGCGTCCGGCCTCGGGCAGGGTCAAGACCACATACAAATCCCGGAGATTCACGGGGATGTTGAGTTTTAGAAGAATGGGTAAAATACGAGACAGGACGGCCCGTTGGTCATCGGCATAATAACTGGTGGTTGTGGTCTCCCCGATCAATAGGGTGGTAAGTCTTTCCAGGACATCATAGGGTTTTCCGGAGAGCAGGTTGATGGAATCAGAGCCCGGCAGTTCACTGGAAAAGAAGAAATCGGGTCTGGCACCCATTGCGACAAATTTCTTGTAGGTGTCGATGTCGCCTTTGCCATCAAAGAGGGCATAACCGGAATCGGGTGAATAGCCTTTCACGGCTTGCAGTTGCCCCAGGATGACGGATTCTGTTTTTCCCGATCCTTGCGCACCGATCCCGATCAAGCCTAAGTTCAGTATCTTTTGTGGAATGTGCGCGTGTTTTACGGGCACGGGGTTGTTTGGATCGCTCATCTCTTGGGCTTCACCCAAGGACCAGCCCGAAATAGCAGACACCTTCTTTTTTTTCGGTTTTAGAAGGAGGAAAAATACGATGAAAATGAATAATGGCACTGCGGGGACCTGCCATGACAAATCAAAAAAAGCAGTGGCAAGAGAAAGGTCCAGAATGACAACAGAAGCCATAATGATCATGATGTGTTTCATTTATTTTTCCTTTTAATAAGCCCACAGGGGCGGCAGATAAACCAGCTCGGCTTGAATATTTTGTTTCTTGATCCAGCGTTCATGTAAGGATTTTTGATGGGGGTCTGTGGTCACCACCAGATAGCGATTTATGACCATATTCCAATTGACTGACCGGTTGAGATTGCAATACTTCGGGTTCTTCCGGTGCGCACGGGACAATACCTTCGTAATGCGATCTGAACCCATCAGATAGTCATCCAGTAAAATCAGGAATATTTTTCCGGCTTGTGTCCCGGCATGTTCACCATGGGACGGATTTAATCCCAGACGGAACAAGGCGGTTTTTTTTAGGAACATAAAACTGGACAGCCGCTTGCGTAAAACCATTTCGACCTGATTCCGATGACAGGTATGGGCCATCACAGACCAGGAAGGTTGCCTGAACCCCGAAGGCAAGGGCTGTGCGACAAGACGCGATCCCGTCCGGGACAATTTCCAGACATGGGGTCTCACCTGTTTTTCACACTCAACATATCCTGCGGCCTGTAGCGACAACAGCGATTTTCTAACCGGTGCAAGGGTAACACCAGACCAGTAATGAAGTTGGTTCACGGTGGCATAGTGCAGCCGTTTAAACCCTTCCAGGATCGCCTGTTGTGTCGGACTTAAGCAGGTCAGACGCATTTAATGATCCTTTTCTTCCTCATTTAACAGCGCCAGCAATTCCGGCGCACGTTTGCTTAGAATTGCCAGGAGATCTTTTTTCCTGGGCTTGTTTGCGATATCGATATCCGTACCCGTTTCGCTGCGTTCTGAAATTTTTTGTAAGAGCTTTGCAACAGCCAGGGCGTCCTCGTAGGGCACTTTCAAAAAGACCTTTCTTTTTCTTTTTTCTAAAATGGTCTTTTTGTTGTTGAGATACGTTGTGACGGCGAGACTTCCGTTCCGAAGCCGCTCCTTAATCTCCGGAGGGGCGGCGGCAAGGGACCGTTGTTTGTAGATCCACGATTGATCCATGCCGAGCCGCTCTGCTAAAACGGCATCGGTGAAGCCGTAGGTCTTCTTTAGATCAGCAAATTCTTCAGCCAATTCCAGGGGTGGATAGTCATCTCGTTGCCGGTTTGCGATGAGCTGGGTAAAGCGAATATCGGCCCCTTCCAGTTCAACGTCCCGCAGAACGGCATGAATGGTTTTTTCTCTAAGGATGTCCCGGATGGCTCTCAACCGCCGCTCTCCATCGACCAATAGATATCTTTCAAAGCCTATTTTTTTGACAATCACGGGCTGAAGCTGTCCCTGTTCTTTGATCGTTTTGGCGAGTCCTTCCAAATCAGAAAATGTTTTTCTTGCCTGTGATTGGATTTCAATCCGGTTAATAGGGATGATGAAGGCTTTTTCATCTGCAACGGTCACCAGCTCTTCCGCTTGTTCCGATGTCACACTCCCCGCTTCTTTTTTCATCTTTGCCTTTTTACGACGTTCTTTTATTTGATCTTCAAGATCCAAAAGACTTCCTCCTTATCAAGCACCTGTTTATTTCAGGACATGGACGGCCACATTTGTAAATGACGGGATGCGGGCGGACACCCGTTCGGGTTGCCCCCACACTTGCCGCAAGCCTTTCCACTTGGCAAGCTTCGTCATCACCTGTTGTTTGTTGTAGTGGCCGCTGTCCGCCTCTACTGCCACGGGCTGACCCGTCGCTGTATCTGTGAAAACAGCATCCGGCCGGTGTCCATTAAAGGTACTTAACTCATCATTCGTCAACTGATGCGCCAAACGAAAGTCTTCTGGTTTTCCGATCTTGTAATAGAGTTCTGAGGTTATCAATTCATGCAGTTCATTCCGTTTGGCACCAATAGCAGGAAGACGCCCGCCCCAGGCTCGAGCCATGGCATCACTTGAAAATTGGTAGATCTTCACAAAACCCCGCCTTGGTATATAAAACTTTCGACCTACGATAATGCCTGCGGCTTCTAGCCGTCCCAATGATCTCACTGCCCCTCCTTTCAGATGTCGATAGTGGTTCTGTATCGCGATGCGATCTGAAAGGATCTGAAGTCGGGAAAGGTCTTTCAGGAAGGCTCTGTCTGCTGCAAGCAGCCGAAGTTTTCGGTCTGAACCGGTGAGCTTCAGGAGTTTTTTTGTTTTTGGATTGGCACGCTTTAATAACATGATTAAGGTATTTATCATATTAAAATTCTTATTTCAACAGTTTTTTAATGTTTATTCAATTTAATCATGATCGATGGCATGAGATGGGTGAGATGAATAATTTAGGAGACAAAAAGATTTGGACCGGGATTAAATTACCTTCTTATTTATGTTTAATAACTTTTAGTGTCTATTTAAGAGACTAATGACTCAAACTTTTAATAACTTTCCGTCGGAAAGCTGTTCTAAATATATCAGTATTTTCAATGTGTTGTATGTTTTTGGGTGCAAAAATGGTAAAAAGTGGACAGAAACGCGAGGGAATTGGTCTTATTTAATTTAAGGCCGTTTTGTTCTCATTTGAGAACTTATCAGGATGATCGATGTGACCTTGCGATGATTCCTTTGAAATCCTTAGCTTCAGCCCGGCCTTACTTTCCATCGGAAAGCTGCCTTGTTTTTTCTAATAGATTCAGGGACTTACACCGTTTATTCCGCCTGCGGAACGAGCGCTGAGCAGGCTGATTTAGCGACGGTCCATCAGCTAAATAGCCGTGCGAAGCGTGGAAATGATGTCCGAAGGACGCCGAAGGCATCTATTTTCACGCGAGTTCCGCACAGATCCTTACACTGGATTATAGGTTAAGTCTTTGAATTTATTGGTGGAGATAGAGTTTTACATCGAATTATTACAAACACCGCGAATGCGGCCCGTCAGGGCGTGTTTGTCATGGGGTTTTTGGTTTCTTGGTTTTTATTTTGGGGTTTGTTTTTGAACGACTGAATCTTTACGGATTTTATATTGAAAAAATTTCGGGTGAATATTTCATTTCCAGGGCTTGTTTGATCGACCAGCTTTTGATTCTGTGATAGCGTGATTCATCTCTTGCTTCTTGAAGTATTTCAGGGAGATTATTTGTCTTCATGTATGCAATGAGTGCTTGATCGATAAACCAGCCTTTTGATTTTTTATCGCCTTTTATTCGGGATTCCCTCTGGAGTCTTTCAAGTAAGGCATCGATTTCAAGAGAGACCATAAATGTCGCTTTAACCTTTCTCCCCTCCCCGACTCCCTGCAATTTCGGTTTTGATTTTTGTTCCCCATTCGCAATCATTTGAAACTGATCCAGGAGGTCGCTGACTTCCGGGGATAAATAATATGTTCCTTCCAGAATTTCTTTATCCAACATTTCAAGGCCGTTTTTGAGATGAGATTAAAAACGGATGGATTTTGACAGAGACTGATTTTCATTTCAAGAAATGAATCATTTTAACTCGCCCGACGCGAACACCGTTGAGACAAACAACTGATCCTTATTATTGGATCTTTATGACTTGAGTCATGATTTATTCACGTCTGGAATGTTCCAAATTTGACATCTCTTTTCGTTGTATTCGATTGTTTTTTAAGGAAGTTAATTGAACAATTTTTAATAAGGTGATTATGAAAAATAAAAACAGCATAATATTTCCGAAGGCGGTTCTTTCTGGCACTTGTTCGAACTGGTAAATATAATGACCTATTTCAGAATCTTGAAAATAAAAATCCTTTTACTTTTCATTCTTTTCTTCCTGTGTCTCCCTCCTTCTGTTCATGCATCAGCGTTAGAGTTTGAACACATTGAACTTGATGCCTTAATCGTCCAATTCCCAAAACCCCTCCGAGGAACAGCTCAAGAAGTTGTACAAATCTACCCCGCAATAAAGACAGAACTCGAAAGAAATTTAGGTTGGACACTTGATTTTAGACCCACGGTGAGGTTGATCAAAAATAATGCAACTTTTCAAAGAATGACTGGGCACAAGCTCGTTGTGGCCTTTGCCCTGCCTCAAAAAAATATCATTGTGATTGATACCTCAAAAATGACGACACACCCTTTTTCACTCGCTATCACGTTAAAACACGAATTGGCACACCTCCTTCTTCATCACCAGATCGAATCAAAGAAACTGCCAAAATGGTTCGATGAAGGGATTGCCCAATGGGTAAGCGGTGGCATTGCGGAAATCCTCATGAGGAGAGATGACCGTATTTTAAGAAAGGCAAGCCTGTCAGGAAAACTCATCCCGCTCGATGAACTCACGCGGATTTTCCCTCAAGAAGAAATCCGACTTTTACTGGCTTATGAAGAATCGAAAAACTTCATCGAATACATCGAGCAGGAATTCGGAGTCAACGGCCTTCGACAGGTCCTTACCCATCTGAAGGATGGGGAAAATATTGAGACC
>JBHHWW010000085.1:0-6473 GCA_046756725.1 Nitrospiria bacterium
TTTTTGGATGGATAAAAAATGGCAAAGTAAACATCAGGGATATTGGAACCTCAAAAAAATTACCTTACATCTATATGGTTAGTAAAAGGCCTTACATCAAACCGTTCCGTGATATTCTAAAAACCACTCATGATGTTTTACTAGTAACACTTGATCAAAAATCTGCTAGAATACAGAAATTTTATGGCAGCCAGATAGTTCAAGAAGTAAAACTTCGAATTGACCTACAGGGAAGGCATAAAAAAGGGGGGCAGAGTCAAGGACGATTCCTAAGGGCAAGGCAAACAAAAATTCATGTATTCTTCAAGATTAGGCAACAGTAACTTCTGTTTTGTATTTAGGAAATTGCGTATGATGAACTGGAAGATTGACAACTTCTTTCATGGTGTGTTCTCCTTACTCGCTCTGAAGACGGAGTCGGCATGACATCCAATAAAACAATAACCAATCACTTGATTGTCAATAATAAAATCATTGTTTTACTCTCAGTTTCTATCATCCTGTTTTTTTCAGGTTGCGGTAGAAAAGGAAAGCCTGTTCCTCTAGACGAAGTTTTTCATACAGAGAAATCGACTCATTAAACCATGTTCAAAACCATTCAGAAGGATATTCCATGACTGATTTTCACTACAAAAACAACAAACTTTTTTGTGAAGAAGTCCCTCTGGAGGCAATTGTAGAAAAGGTGGGAACGCCCTTCTTCGCGTACAGTCACGCCACGCTGACCCATCAAATTCAGGCCTACCAGGAAGCCTTTTCTTCTGTCCCCCACCTCATCGCCTTTGCAGTGAAAGCGAATTCCAATATTGCCATTCTCCACCTCTTCGGAAAGGAAGGTGGCGGTGCCGACATTGTCTCGGGAGGGGAACTCTTCCGTGCCCTTACTGCCGGCATCAACCCTAAAAAACTGGTCTTTGCAGGCGTTGGAAAAACCCGGGAAGAATTGGAAAAAGCACTTCTAGCCGGTATATTGATGTTCAATATTGAATCCTCAGAGGAACTTTTGGCCCTTGATGAGGTTGCCAAAACCCTGCAGATGAAGGCCCCTGTCGCCCTTCGCGTCAATCCGGATATCAATCCAAAAACACATCCCTACATTTCAACCGGGTTAAAGAAAAGCAAGTTCGGGATTGAAATCTCAAAGGCCATTTCCCAATACAAACTGGCTTCGCGACTTTCAAATATTTCAGTCATTGGCATCCATTCTCATATCGGGTCTCAGTTGACTGAGATCAAACCCTTTGTCGATGCCCTGGAACGTATTTCAACCCTGATTGCCACCCTGCGTGAACAGGAGTTCAACATTAAATATTGGGATATCGGCGGCGGCCTCGGCATTGCTTATGATGAAGAAAAACCTCCACTGCCAAAAGAAATGGCCGCAGAGCTTCTCCCGCTGCTGAAGAAGAGCGGCTGTCATATTATTCTGGAACCGGGACGCTCTCTGGCGGGAAACGCTGGTGCCCTGGTCACCCGAGTAATCTACAGAAAAGAGGGGGAGGCAAAAAACTTTCTGGTGGTCGATGCCGGGATGAACGATCTCGTTCGTCCCAGCCTCTATCAGGCCTACCACGAGATCATTCCTCTCATGAAAGAAGACCGGCTAAGTGAAACCGTTGATGTGGTCGGACCCATTTGTGAGTCAGGGGATTTCCTCGCGCAGGACAGGGAAATGTCTCAGACACAGCCTGGAGAATACCTTGCCGCCATGAGCGCGGGGGCCTATGCCTTTACGATGTCATCAAACTACAATACGCGTCCACGACCGCCCGAAATTCTCGTGCACGGAGAATCGTTTGAAATCATCCGGGAAAGAGAGACGCTGGAAGACCTGGTTCGGGGTGAGCATATTCCGGCATTTTTATCCAAATCGGGCGACTAAGATGCAGACTGCACAAACAGCCTTACCATCAAAGAGAACAAGACGCCGTAAAGGTAAAAAAGAGGGGCGCTTCTTTTTTCTTACCCTCCTTACAATCAGCGGGCTGATCATCATCTTTCTTACCATCACTTTTTTCCTGGGAAAAGAGATCTACATCTTCACTTATGAGAAACTCGTCATCAACAAAGAGTTTATGAGCCTCCTACCTCAGGAATACACGCTGGAAAAATCAGAAGAAATCCGGGATGAACTCATCCAGTTTTATGAGGCCTCTTTGCATGAACGGGTCAACGATGCGGCTCTGCTCGAAATCAGTAACGAGCTACGGGAAATCATGAACGACAATGAGATCATCCCGGATGAAGTAGAGTCACTTTTGACGCACATTCGAGAAAAAATGGAGACACAATGATCCTGGAAAAACCCATCCCCTTCTGGAAATTGAGCGGGAGCGGGAATGACTTCATTCTAATCGACCATCGTAAAATGCTGATTCCCGAGGATAAGATAGCCCATTTTATCTCCAAAGTCTGTAGACGCGCACTTTCGGTAGGCGCAGATGGCGTCATTTTGATTGAAGCGTCAAAGGAGGCTGATTATAAATGGCATTATTACAACGCCGACGGAGGGGAAGCCGAAATGTGTGCCAATGGAAGCCGGTGTGCGGCGCGGTTTGCGGTTGAAAATAAAATCGCGCCCCGACAACATTCCTTTGAAACACTGGCCGGAATCGTGAGGGCCGAACTATTGCCTGAGAAAGGAGAAAAAGATCCACAAACCGGACGTGTTCGCGTACACCTTCCAGACCCATTCGACTTGCAATTGAATGTGAAGATGACGGTGAATAAACAGGAAAAAATTGGGCACATCATCAACACAGGCGTTCCGCACGTCATCTATTTTGTGGAAGATGTTGATCGTGTCGACCTCATCTCACTGGGACGGGAAACCCGCTATCACACTTTGTTTTCGCCAAATGGAACCAACGTCAACTTTGTCAGTTTGTGCGGTCCGCACCGCTTAAAAATTCGCACCTATGAGCGTGGGGTAGAAAACGAAACCCTCGCCTGCGGGACAGGGTCCATCGCCGCAGCGCTCATTACCACAGCACTTAAAAAGGCCTCTCCTCCCTTTTCCATCATCACCCAAAGCGGAATCGTGCTGGGTGTTGATTTTACTTCGGAACAAAACGCCTTCAAAAATATCTCACTCGAAGGAGATGCGCGGATTATTTACAAAGGGAAGATCGAGACAGAAGCTCTTTTTTAAGATAGAGAAGACTTCAGTGAAGGTTTTCTATTTCGAAATATTCTTTAAAAGACATTCTCCATAGCGTTTTGTCTGCCATGTGCGAATAAAGGGAACTGATTCTAGTGCTTCCATTGTTTTCGGAGCAACCCTTGCAATTTCTTTTAAGGTGTTCGAAGTGATCACCATTGCCGGTTCGACCCCTTCTTCTTTCGCCTGATTGTTCCGCCAATTTTTTAACTGCTTCAGCAATCGTTCCTGTGAAGATGTCAGGGGCGGCAGTCCATTTCGAGTCTTTTCCGGGAGCGGAACATCTGTCGACAAACCTTCTTTGATTGCGTCGAGCCAGAGGGTTCGGTTCCTGATAACTGAACTGTTCTTTTTGGGGAAAAGTTTTTCAAGGGCCGCTTGATCTTGTGGTGGATTTTCCGACATCGTCAAAAGAGACGCAATGGAAATCACCTTGAAAGACGGCATGTTTCTCTTCTTTGCGATCTGATTCCGGACAACATTCAATTCTCTCAAGATTTTTTGGGCTTGTTCAGGCAGCGTCTTGGCCCCTTTTATCCGGAGATAATCATCTGGGTGAAAGGGTTTCCCACTCCAAGTGATTTCTTCCATCAGCCGACATTCTTCTTGAATCTGGTCTTCCCTCCCCTTTTCCTTCACGGCACCACTCAGGAGGTGATAAAGAGGGATAAGATAGGCGGTGTCTTGAGAGGCGTAGTCCAACTGTTTTTTTGGAAGGGGACGCAACTTCCAATTTGACTTTTGAAACTGCTTTGAAACAGAGACATGAAAGAAGTGCGCGAGGAGATTTTGAAGAGAAAACTTTTCAATGCCGACGGCACGGGCAGCCAGAGCGGTATCGAAGATAGGTCCGATACGAAATTGAAAATCCCGTTTAAGCGAAACAAGATCATAATCGGAACCATGAAAAATTTTCAGAATAGACGGGCTTTCGAAGAGCAGACCCAATGGCTTGACGGTATCAAGGAGCAGCGGATCAAAGATGTAATTGACCTCTCCTCCCGTGATTTGGATCAGACTGACTTGCTCCTCATAACTATAAAGGGAGTCCCCTTCGGTATCAACACCAATTTCAGAACAAGTACTCAACGCAGCTACAGCCTTATCCAGTTCTGATGACCCTGTGATGTAGTGATATTCCAAGTTGGTGGGACCGATCTCTTTCAAAAGAGGTCGGTCAGAATTTTCTGAAATTTTGGATGTTCGAAGAGCCCTCCGCCTCGAAACGGAACGACCAGTTGTCCATGTTGATTAAAAAGAAAGAGTGTGGGGGTGACCCTTGCCCCGAATGCAGCAGACACGCGGTTGTCAACATCGTAGAGGACGGGGAATGAAAATACATCCGGGTGTGATTTGACATACCTCTGTATTTTCGACTTGCTGTCTCCGAAGCCAATCGAAAGGATCTGGAAAGGTTTTCCTTTCATCGCTTCGTGAAGTTGATGGGCTTTTGGAAGTTCTTCCTGGCAGACATGACACCAGGAAGCCCAAAAAATAATTAAACTAACCTTGCCGATCAAGTCTTCCTGGGTAAAAGATTTTCCTTCCAGCGAAGTCAATTTAAACGGAGGGACGTTCGGCTTTCCAGTGCTGGCCGCAACCGAATCGATCTGAGCTAGAACGAGAACAAAAACAAGTGACAGGAGAAAACGCTTTTTTACCACAATGGACTCCCAAGTGCTGATGGAATGCCCAGTTTTGTAACATACCACCAGTGCTTTCGCAAGAGATCAGAGAGGAGATTTAGTTCTGAGAACGGTAGAGAATCGTATCTCCCTTTGAAATGGATTCAACACTCTGTATGATTTTAGCAGTGGACGTCTCTTCCTGAGCAAGAAGAATAACAATCGTACCGATATTTCTCATAGGGAGGTCTGCTTTACCCGATGTTTTACCCAGTTGTTGCCTTTCTCCTTCATGAATGACGGTAAACTGCTCTCCACTAAAAACGCCCTGCTGCCGCCCGTAATCGATATAGACAATGTCATGTTGAGCGCTGTTCACGCGGTTGTTTTGAACACCAACGATGGTTCCTTCACTTCCTTCTTGAGGAGGAATAATTGAAAGGGGAGACAAATCCAGAAATTTTTCCATGGATGCGACTTGATCATTCGTGTTGATCGGTTCTCTGGATCGGGTAATCCTCGCTGTGGCCACGCCCTCCCTGTCGTCAACAACTTGGGTAACCCCGAGGACATTTATGAGTTGTCCCAATAATTTTCCGGTTTTTGGATGATGGATATCATTTATAGTCTGATAGACAACCCATTCCTGGTTTTCCTGAAAGGGTTTCCCATAAGACGTCATGTAAACAATGTCTCCCTGACCAAGCATCATTTTAGAATCCACAGAGGCGATAATTTCCCCCTCGGGTTTAAGATCGGGAAGAATCAGACCGTTGGAAATCATAGACCAAAAATCCGGTTCAGGAACTTCTTCCTCTTCGACAAAAAATTGAGTCGGGGCAGGTGGCGGGGAAATATGGATTTCATCTTCTACAAGCGGGGGAAGCGGTGCGCCAAAGAATCGTGCTGTCGGTATCTGTTCTTTTTCAGAGAGACCATCTGCATTGGCAATCTGATAATCAAGCAATAGAATCGATATTAAAATTGAAAAAACCACGCCGCCTTCTACTTTTTTAAACATGTCTTGCCTCCCATTTCATGAAAAAGGCTTTCCACAAAACATTGCAATGAATCCTTTTCGGTATTATAAAAATAACATCTCAACCTGAATTGTCAAGATTCGACTAAGACTGAATGCACGTTGGATCTTATTTTGGAATAGACGATTGGTCTGATTCAGCGTTTCAAGCACGCATCTCAGCAAAGATAATTCTTTTTTCCTGAAACCATTCAGTCTTGGTCGAAAATTAATGAGTCTTGATCCATCTCAGGCGGTTTAGGAATTTGCATTAACTCTAAAATGGTGGGCGCAATATTTGCGTGGACCCCAGTCCGGAGTTTGTAATCTTCTCCGGAGCAGAGAATCAAAGGGACAGGGTTTGTTGTGTGTGCCGTATGAGGTTCTCCTGTTTCATAATCGATCATCTGCTCAAGATTTCCATGGTCTGCCGTAATAATGACTGCACCTCCCGCCTCGAGGGTGGCATTCACCGTCTTTTTTAAAGATCGGTCAACCGCCATAACGGCCTTCACCGCCGCATCCAGAATCCCCGAATGCCCAACCATGTCCGGGTTTGCAAAATTGATACAGATGAAGTCAAATCGATTCCGTTTCACTTGGCGAATCACTTCGTCACACACCTCAAAAGCACTCATTGCGGGTTTTTGGTCATAAGTCTTAACATCCC
>JBHHWW010000086.1:0-6294 GCA_046756725.1 Nitrospiria bacterium
AGGCAATTAAATATAGAGATAACTTAGCTCTCAACCTATTGTTTTTATTGAAATTGTTCTTTTGTATTTAATTGCCGGGTTAATAATATGAACAAAGGAGGGGTTCTGATGAATCATACTCTACGAATATCGTCTCCATGGGGGCTGTTTTCTTTTAAAAAAATAGATCAAAACCATTCCCGCAAAAAAACCGCCGATATGAGCAAACCAAGCAACATTCCCTTGTTGAGCGCTGATAAAACCATTGATGAACTGGGCAAGGATCCAGAATCCCAGCACAATCAGCGCCGGGATACGAATAATTTGAACAAAAAACAAAATAGGAACGAGCGTCAATACACGGGCCCTGGGAAAAGTCAGCATGTAGGCACCAAGCACACCCGAAACCGCACCACTGGCACCGACCATTGGAACCGTGGATGCCGCATTACTGATGGCATGTGCGTAGACAGCGATAATACCGCAAAGGAAATAAAAAAAGGCAAACCTGCGATGCCCCATAATATCTTCAATATTGCTTCCAAAAATCCAGAGGTAAAGCATGTTCCCGGCGATATGAAAAAAACTGCCGTGAATAAACATGGAAGTGAAAAGACTTGCGAAAATGGGAATCGGTGGATGACCGCTCTCAATACCATGGATCAGTTCAAAAGGAATGGCCCCGAACATCGATCCAAAAACTTCTGAGCTGCCTTCATAAGAAACACCGTAAATGAAGATGCCAATATTTATCGAGATCAGTCCAATGGTGACAAAAGGGAACGTCCATGTCGGAAGGTCGGCCTTCAGGGGAATCATAAGGAACCGCTTTCCTTAAATAAGGGCTTATTCCAACGGAAAACTGCTGCAAAACAATCAATCGGACGATCGGCTGTGGTAGGAGAAAAAACCATTGAAAGACATCTTTCAAGAAATTCCATGGGACTGATCGCGTTACGATCGGGGAAAGACTTTCTTGAAGGGTTTGACCTCATATGAGGAAAAAATACCCTTTATGACATAAGGGTCGTTTTTCGCAAAGTCCTTTGCCGCTTCAAGAGAATCTGCCTCAAAAACAATCAGGCTCCCGCTCTTATCTTCAAAAGGACCGGCCAGCAAGAGCCGGCCCGAGGTCTCCAGTTTTTCTAAACGCGTCAGGTGTCCATCCCGATAAAGAAGTCTTTTTTCCTGTCCATCTGAAGCATCTCTTCCAATCATTGAAAAAAGCAATAAAATTCTCCTGTTCTACGTAAGTGTTCATAAGGGCCAAACGTGCGCTGATCACTCTAAAAGCGTACTGGACGGCCTCCCAAGATGATATCCCTGCACATAGTCAATGCCATATTCACGGAGCAATGCAAGGGTTTCAGCATCTTCGACCCCTTCCGCAACTGTTTTTTTACCGATCCCTTGAGTTACTTCGTTTAATGATTTTACAAAAATCTGATCATCCGGATGCGATATAAGTTCTCGTATAAAAGGGTCGCCAATCTTGACATAATCGACTGGCAGTTGCTTCAGGTATTCAAAGGAAGAAAATCCCATCCCGAAATCATCCAGTGAAAAACGAAAACCTAACGCAATAATCTCGCGCATAATATCACAAGCGCTGACAAGATCAGAGACGGCAACTGTCTCGGTAATCTCCAGTATCAAATGGTTCGGACTGGCTCCCGTCCTGATAAGCAGGTCTTTCAAAAAAGGGAGCAGTTTCGGATCACTAAGGGTATAACCGGAAAGGTTGATCGAAAAACTGATCTGAATCCCTGTTTTTGCAAGTTCTGCCTGCCTGGAAACCACCTTTCCCAAAACCATGTAATCAATTTCAGAAATCAAGCCTGACTGCTCTGCAATCGGAATAAAAGCACCTGGCAGTATTATTTTTCCATCTTCCTCACGCAAACGGATCAGGGCTTCGTAAAAACAAAGTGAGCCACTTTCAATTTCTTTTGCAGGCTGGTAATAGAGTATAAACGCATCTTTTTCCAAGGCTTGTTCAATCTTGTCTTTCCAGTAAGCCCGTCTTTCCATCTCTTCTCTGATCAGTTCTTTGCTCGAAAAAAGATGCCAGCCTTTCCGACCTTTTTCTTTTGCCTGATACATCGCAAGATCCGCATTTCCAAGAAGTTCTTCAACGGTAATACCATGTTCTGGAAACGTCGCAATCCCGATGCTTGCAGAAACTTTGTACGAAAGTCCTTCGATCGGGTTTTTGATGGCGGCCAAGTCTTCAGTAATCTTTTCCGCCACTTGTATCGCGCCTTCAGGACTCGTTTCAGAGATCACCATCGAAAATTCATCTCCGCCAAGTCGGGCAATCATGTCTGTTGATCTGACCAACCGGGACAACTGATCTGCAACGACTTTTAAAAGTGCATCTCCTGCTTGATGTCCCTTGGTATCATTAACATATTTAAACTGATCCAAATCGAAAAATAAAAGTGCACCTGAACGCTCATACCGTTCTGTTTCTGCTAGAATTCGAGCCAGTTCCTTCTGAAAACGACGGCGATTGAGCAATCCGGTCAAGGGATCGTGATCGGCCAGCCAGGTCAGTCGAGACTCGGCTTCCTTCCGGTCCGTAACATCAAGGCCGACAGAAAGAATCAAAGGTTCGTCTCCTTCCTTTCTCACCAGTCGGGAATGGACCCAGGCAATATGGCGGCTTGATCGGTTCTGACAGGAAATGACCGATTCATGCGACAAGTGATCTTGTTCTTTAGAGAACAGTTCGCCCAATGATTGCTTTAAATCCTTTCTCAAGGCATCGCTTAACAACAAACCCGTAAAGCCCTTATTAGAGAGTTCCTCCCGCGTATGCCCCAACAAGTCTCTGCCAAATTGGTTGAGCATCATGATTTCACCTTCTTTATTCTGTGTTAGGATAATCACACGGGCCGTGTCAAGCAGGTTCGCAATAAAACCTTTCTCAAAAGAAAGCTCTTCCATCCTCCTTGCGAGAATTTTTGTCCTTTTCCGGACCTCTTCATCCAGTGCTTCCAATTGATAGGAAAGTGAAATCGCTGTGTCATCAAGCACATCTATTTCATCATCAAACCAACCTCTGGAACGCTGCCCCAAGGCCACACGGACAGACTGAAAAGCATCCTGTGCAAGAAGGGGAAGCGTTTTGGCAATCCGCCGCAGACGAATCATGGGTATCGAGAAAATGAGTAGGAGAAGGCCTTCTGACAAAATAAGACCCAGGATACCAATCAAAATGCTCAAGGTGGTTGCTTTACGTATTTCCCGAAGGGTCTTAGTGGTATCATCAAGTATGACAAGCGTTCCGTTATCGCCATTTAAAAAACTCTTAATCGGGATGAATTGAAAGCCGTAGTATTTCCCGTCAAAACGAATTTTTCCACCTTTTTCAAGCATATTGATTGAATTATTCTCACGGGCAATCGCCTTGAGGAGGTTTAAACTACGGTCTACATGGGTCAGCTCAATAACTTTTGAGTCCCAAAAAGGTATTACATTTGAAGACTGATCAGGAGAAACTTTACCTTCTGCCAAGTCAACAATCATTCCAACATCAACCCCGAAAATTCTACTGAAGGTCTCAAGAACCACCGTCATCGAAGTGCCCAATAAAAGCGTCCCAATATTTTCCCCTTCAACAAAAATGGGAAGGACGAGATACTGAATGCACTCTTGCCTGCAAGATAGGTTCGTCAAAGGCTGCTCATTTGAAAGAACCGCCCCGACCCATTTATTAAAAAGAACCCGCTCTGTATCCTGGAGCTCTCTGCCCCCCCAACTTTCCAATTTTTGGCCGGATGGTCCATAAAAACGGACCGTGGTAATGTCCATATTTTGTTCCAGCTTCAGCCAATGGCGCTCAAAAGCGCTCTTGATCTTGTGACCTTCACTGCTTGTAAGAGCTTCATTCATCCCGGCCAACGCAGGGATAAGGGTCCCCAATTGCTGAAGACGCTGAAAAGTCTGGTGCAATAATCCACTGAATTCCTGCACATGTTGTTCGTGTATAGAGGCACGACGTGAGTCGAACTGATTTAACAAATTCAGATAACTAAACACGGGAAAAGAGGTATTTATGAGAAGCAAAAGGGAACTAAAAAGTAAAAGGGCTTTCCATTTAAGACTTAGAAACCTGCGATGTTTTTGAGTCTCGTGTTTTGTTCTATTTTCCAATGAATGCACCCCGATTTACCTTTTTTCCCAAACCCAGACAACACCCTAAAAATTCAAACAACTTGCTTTAGTTTGCTTGGGAAGCAACAGATCAAACCCATTCGGAAAACAACAAAATGCTACTTTAAAATAATCTCAATCCTGGCTTTTGATACCAAGCGTTTCAAATATTCATTTTGTTTAATTTTCCGCTTTTCCTCGATGAGAATGGCTCGAATGACGGGCTCAACTTCTTCAAAGGCACGTCCGGAAAAATCATCGGGATGTTTTCGATAATAGTCTTCCACGGCTCTCTGGCCCACAAAAATAAAATCCTTGATCCGTTCTTGAATCAGTTGCTCTACCCAGAGATATTCAAGAAGAAGTTCTTTAAGCACGTTGACAGTCATTCCCGTCTGTTCAATGGCTTCGTGAAACGATCTGGTGTCTTTAAATCGCTTTTTAATTAAAGAAAATCTCGCCATAACACTTGCTTGCGTCGGTCCGTTTAAAATAAAACGTTTCGCATCCGACAAAAGAAGGACATGATTTATAACGTGATTGAGCCGATCCAATGAACTCGTTTTGATGGCTGTAGGCGTCTCGAAAAAGAGACGATAACGATCAAGATCAGAAAGAAAAATGACTTTCCGAATCGACTTTCGGTGATCGATTGTCACAACTGCTGCAATGCCTTCGACCACTTCCTCTGCAGGTACAAGCATCGGTATGAGTAGTGTCGTGAGCAGAAAAAAACAATGCCGTTTCAAAAGCATGTACCACCTTATGGCGTCAGAATCACCTGTGTTCGACTCAGAATATCATGAAGCGCTCTTTTTCTTTTTTCAATAACAGCGATTAAAAAACCAAGACCGAAAAAAAAACTTGAGATCGAATACCCCGCCGTCCTGAATAAAGACTGGCAGATAGAAAGCGGTTTCAATTCAAGCGTTACTACTTTGATACGGAGAATGATCTTTGCGGGCGTCTGTCCGTCAACAGCATGAAAAAATGTGAAATAACTGATATGAATAAAAAAAAACCCGCTAAAAAGAGGCATTCCGATTATGAAAAAATCAATATCACTGTCTGCAGAAGACAAACCCATCCCCACAAACCCAGCGATTGAAATCATAAAAAAAAGGAAACCGACAATGAAAGAATCAATCACATAAGCGACCGCACGTCGAAGAAACCCAGCGGGTTTTACTTCTTCCTGAAAAAGATCCTTTTTTTGTGGGGATTTTTGACTTGAATATGAAGAAAAGGGCCCGGAGTCTTCTCTTTCTGAATCGGTCGTTGTGATTTCCATCACCCTGCCTCGTACTGAACAATTGCCAGTGCGGCCAACGCCGCCGTTTCAGTCCGGAGAATTCGCTCTCCCAGGGACAGGGGAAGATATCCTGCCTGAACTGCGTCCGGAATCTCATGCTCTGCCCATCCGCCTTCCGGACCAACGAGGATATTTCCATATTGAGATGAATGAGACAGTTCACTTCGGATTTTATTACGAGAAGAAAATGTAGGGTGACGTTCTGAAAAAATAAACCTGAAACCCAAGACCGGCTCTGATAGGTATGCACCAAAATCGGACGGAAGGTCAATCTGGGGGATTTCCCAGCGACACGATTGCTGTGCAGCCTCTTTCGCAATTTTCATCCATCGCTTGTGCTGATTTGAGAGTCGTTCTGGTCGGGGGCGTACGACGCCTCGATTTGTGACGACAGGAGAAATCCGTGAAACACCCAGTTCGGTCGCTTTCTGGACAATCCAATCCATCTGATCTCTTTTTAGAAGTCCAACACCCAATCGTAAAAAGAGGCGGGTCGAAGAAGGAGCCAATTCTTCATGTTCAATTTCCAATGAAAATTGCCCGGCACGAGCGGGAACGACCCGCGCGGTATACCGTTTAGGAGATTCATCAACCAGACGGACAAGATCACCCAAACGAGTCCGAAGAACATGACAGAGGTGATGAGACAAAGACGGATCAATTTCGATGTGCTTTCCCTGGATCTGGCTTGAGGAAATGAAATAGACCGGCATTGTAACTAATTTCTGCAGGCCACATATTCAGGTTTGCAAGTCATGCAAAAGTACGCAAAAAGGGAATACATTTAAATCTAATCAAAAAGATTTTTAACCTTCCCAAAAAGATTATCTGATTCTGAATGAACC
>JBHHWW010000087.1:0-6286 GCA_046756725.1 Nitrospiria bacterium
TGAAATCAGGTGCCGATTTGGAGTGAAATACGCAGTTTGACGTCGGATCACCTACCCGGGTCTGGGATCTGGGTTTCTGATATCATTCATTTATCTCTGTACATCAGAAGACTGGTTGTATCTGGCAGTTTTCCATGGATGTCTTGCGCATGGGCGTCTGGCACCGTCATTCAGCTCCTGTTTTGGTTTTCCATTCAATAGGGGGAGTCAGTATGTAGTCATGATTTTCTAAACATGCTCAAACATGCAAAATGATCAGCAGTATGAGCCGAAAACGACGTCACTCTTACTTGAGATATCTAAGCCCAAAGGCGTTTGAGATTACCTGGCTTTTAAGAAAAGTCGTCTAAAAAATGTCCACTTTTTCTAGACCAGGTTATCAAGACGCTTATTTCGAATACGACAGGGCGGGATTTTGACTTCAGAGTCCTCTTGTGGCATATTTAACTCCTTAAAAGTCTATACAATAAATAAATGTTTTGTCTCATTGATGAGCATTTTTGGCATTTATTGAAAATGCTCAAATATCTAAGGAGAGAATGATGGCGAATGAAGCCCTAACGAAAATCAAGGAAATCATTAGAGATCTGAAAACCCTTGAAATTGTCACCGTCGTGACAAATATCACGTCGCGGAAAGATGACGACGGAAGGATTCAGTTTCTACCGGAAGAAAAAACGATTGAAAAGGGTTGCGTGACCATAATCGATTTGATTGAAGGTGATATACGTAATTATGTCGGCCCAGGTTTGGCGGGAGAAGAATACGATCAGATAACAAACTTCCATGCCAGACAGGTGGAGAAGGGACATGAGGTCATAAAAAGCAATATTAGTGGACTAAAAGATATTGCCAAGCTGATTAAAGAGCTTGCCTCTGAGTAAGATAATTTCTCCGATTTGCAACTCAATTAGAGGTGTTAAACCGCATGTCTGGAAAAAAAAATCTCGCTGAAGATCTCCTGAATCTGGAAATAAATACGATTCTCGTGGATGGGATTTCTTCCCGAAAGATGCCGGACCCACCTGAGGTTTTAGACGAAATTGCGGAAAAATATGAACTCTTCCTCAAAAAAACGCTCAAAAAAACCAAAGATGCAATTAGAGGTGATGATCCCGAGCAATCTGGCGATCGCAACAACCCATCTGAAAATAGCTCGAAAGAGAAAAGTAAAGTCGCATTTAAGCAGCTAAGTAAAGATGCTGATGCCTTGATTCGTCTTCGCGACAATGCCCGTGAAGAAGGTTTGGCCTTCAACTTAGAAACGTCTAACATCCTTCGCAGGGTTGACAAAAATTGTAAATTGCTCGAGGTCCTGTTAAAGGGAAATGATTCTCTCCGATTTTCAGCGGAAGAACTCCTCATCATTCGTAAAATCTGGGAAGTTGGCGTAGAACGTGTTCTGATGCAGACAGTCGTGCAGATTGATGGGGATATCGTTACTCGGATTCAGGTCGGCAGGGAAACAGAGAAAGATAAATTTCTGCAAGAAATGCACAAGGACCTGGTTAACCTGGCCATTGGAAACTGGCATTTCATGGTGCAAACTTTAGCCGATATGGCAAAATCGACTCTGAAGTCCATCTTCAGGCGTTAAAGAATTGACGATGTTTCAAACGACGCTAAGCAAATTAAAGTACCGTCTCAACGCCTTGCGTATAGAATTTTTACGCGCGATAGAATTGCTCTCACCCGGAGGATTTAGACGGTTCTTAAAAGCTCAGGCCATTTTCAGGGAGCTATGGACAACCTTTTATCTGGGAGGAGGACTCTCAATTACCACGCGCATCCCGTCTAACCTTTCTGAAAAATCACAAGGATTTTATACAGTGATCCAGGCGGATGGAGATATCCTTTCATTTCATTCCCATAATGTTGATCAGCAGTCAAAACTATGGAATCAACATCGGAAGGCGATCCATCAAAAGCTGACATACTTTCAAGAGCATGTCTCTTTTATCAAAAATATATTCCACGGATGGTCGAATATGATCGCTGTTTTCATCGGAGGACTTTATTTTTTCTCGGAGAGATCGAGCACACAATGGCAAGGTACATCCATTTTTATGACATTGCTTTGGGTTTTCATGCTTGTGGTTCTCCGGAAAGTCGTTCTTTGCTGCGGTCTTTTTTGGGTACGCAGGAAACTCCCTCTAAAACTGTGATTGTCTCCAAAAATCCATCATTTGACTTTCTGTTCAGTTGGCCTTCAAACATCTCATTCTAAAAAATCCAATAGAATAAAAGACTTATAAATTTCCCACAGAATATGTGGATAACCTGATGATAAGGCGTCTGAATGACTGAGAATCCATTGAATCTGCAAGCCCTTCTTCTATTTTGAACAAGAAAGAGGCAGTCATTTTTTTATATAAATATCAATGGTTTATGATTATACCAAGAAGGTTGATCCATGAAATACGACATTCGATTTTTAAGGATTTTGTCAATCCACAAAATGTGGACAATTTTTTAGTTGTGCCACGATATATTGATTTACCCCGAGATGTTAAATTAAGGTCATTATGAAGAATATCGGAGTTCATTGATAAGCCTTCTCCAAAAATTGAAAGGGGTAAACAACAGACCACGCCTCCTTTAAACCCATGTCGCTTGAGTTGAGTGGGATAATGGCCTTTATCTTGTTGTCCTTTATGTCCTGTTGTAGTATGGGACCTATGGATCTGAAGTTCGAAACTGAACAAGGGACTAAAAGGCTGTAGCTCTTTTCAACGTGCTATGGTCTTTTTTTGCTTATGTAGAGAACTTTGAACATTTCGTCAGACAAATTCTGATAATAGACATAAGAAAAATAGACAGTGGGTAGAGAAATAGTAAAATGGTTTCAAAGCAGTAAAGGTTATGAATTTATTTCACCTGAGATCAGAGATGATGTTTTTGTCCACTTTTCAGTAATTGCCGATGACGGCTACAAATCCCTGGATGAAGGAGATGAAGTTGAATTCGAATTCACCGAAGAACAGAAAGGCCCGCAAGCCGTTAATGCCACTAAAACTTCCTAACAAAAAAAATTAGTGAACTGAAAAAGCCCTGCCGGAAGATTTCCCGGCAGGGCTTTTTTGACCCATACTGAATTAAAAAAGATTTAGAACATGTGGTGATTGAAGATCTGGAATGGCATATAGTGGAAGGTGTTCTTGCTTAGGGATCTGTCGGAAAAACAGGCTCCTGGCGTTGTTTGTTCTTATCCACCACATAGCACTGCATTTTAACCTTCGTTTTGAGAGGTGAAACAATGGAGAAATGTCGATATTTTAAGATTCATGAGTTGGTTCCACCGCATGTTTTTAATCAGCGCGGTGAAAAAGCATGGGAGTTATTGGATACCCGTTTATTAGTCACATTGGATCGATTGCGAGAACGTTACGGGTCGATGACGGTGAATAATTATTACTGGGGGAAAGAACGGGAATGGAGTGGTCTGCGAACAAAGGACAGCCCGTATTACAGCCGATACAGCCAACATACCTTTGGCCGTGCAGCGGATTGTCTGTTTAAGCGCTTATCTGCGGAAGAAGTCCGGAAAGATATTTTAGCCGCTCCATCCGATCCGGCATTTGAACTGATCGGCAGTTTGGAATTGAATGTTTCATGGTTGCATTTTGACGTGAGAAATTGTGACAGGATAAAAACATACACGCCGTAAAAGAACGTTCTCTCTCACTTTGAATTCTTGTTAAACATCCCAAATGATGTGAGCAAGCATGACCACACACGGACATTCAGAAAACCATAAAGAATCCGATTTAATGAGGGAAATCGGGATCGACATGACTGAAATTTCCCGCCGGATGTCTTTCATTGGCTTCACTGAAAATGACAGACAGCTCCTGTCTGAAATGCAGGGTTTTGCAGAGAAACATGCAGACCGGATTGTCACGGCTTTTTATGACCATCTTTTTTCTTTTCAGGAGACACGCGTCTTCCTGAAGGACCCAAGGGTTGTCGAGCGCTTGCTGAAATCTCAAAGAGACTATTTATTGGAACTCTTCACTGGTTGTTTTGATCAGCCATATTTTGAACGGCGGCTTCGGACAGGCGCCGTTCACCATCGGATCGGATTAGAACCAAAATGGTATATTTCAATATACTCTTTTTATGAAAACTTGTTTTCTCACTTGATTGCAGAAACCTATCGACATGAAAGAGACAGAGGTCTGGCAAGAGATCTGGCTGTTCGAAAAATATTCCGCATCGATATGGTTCTTTCCCTTGAGTACTATTTCCATCGTATTACCCTGGACATGACGACACGACTGAAGGAAAACGCCCGGGAAATGGATGATTTTACCCGGATGCTTTCCCATGATCTGAAAGAACCGCTGCGCGGAATTGAAGCCTTTTCCAGCTTTTTGCTGGAAGACTATTCAGCACTGCTTGATTCTCAAGGAAAACGTTATCTCAACTTTCTGAAAGAATCAGCGCTTCAAATGAAGGCACTGATTCAGGACCTTCTGACGCTCGTCTCAATTTCCAAAAGGGGGCCGAAGCTTCAGTGGGTCAACCTGGAGACTCTTTTGAGGAAGGTTAAAAAAGATCTTCATTTTTCAATCGATCAAAAAAAAGCCGAAATCGTGAGTCTTTCACCCCTTCCTAAGATTCGTTGCGATCCGATCCAGATTGCCGAGGTGGTCAAAAATCTCATTTCCAATGCCATCAAGTTTAACCATAGCACTCCTCCCAGAGTCGAGATTTCTGTCAAGGAAAACGGAACTCTATTTATCTTTTCTGTAAAAGACAATGGCATCGGGATTGAGCCTGAATATACAGATCAAATCTTGCTTCCATTCGAAAGGCTCCATCCAAAAGGGGTATTTGAGGGAACCGGCGTCGGACTTGCGATCTGCAGGAAGATTGTGGAAGGATATGGGGGAGAGATCTGGGTTGAATCGGCGGTTGGCATTGGAAGTACTTTCTTTTTCAGTTTGCCGCATGAAGACACTGAGAAGCGTCCATAAATCGAAAAGGAACCCACGAAATGAAAAATCCCGAACCTTTGATCATTCTTCTTGTTGAAGACAGTCTGCACGATATTGAGATTGCCAGACGGGCTTTTTCAAAGGCCTTGGTCAAGACAAATTTGATGGTTGCGCGAGATGGCCATGAGGCGCTCGACTATCTCAAGCACCGTGGAAAATTTCAGATTCCTGAATCTTCTCCGCGTCCCAGCCTGATATTACTGGACTTGAATCTTCCTAAAATAAACGGGCTGGCCGTGCTTAAAAAAATTAAAGGCGATAAGGATCTCAAATCGATTCCAGTGATTATCCTGACTGTTTCCCAACGAGAAGAAGATATTTCCCCGAGTTATGATTTCGGAGCCAACACCTACATTCAGAAGCCAGTCGAATTTAAAGACTTTATGCGCGTTGTGAAGGGAATCCATGAATACTGGGCCGATATTGCCAGTCTCCCGGCGTAACGATCACACCCGCTTAGAAATCAGAAGAGCTTGCCGGAAGGAGAAGGCAGAAGGTGGTCCCTTTTCCGACGACACTGGAAACTTCAAGTTGTCCACCGTGTTCACGAACGATACCTTGTGCTACTGAGAGGCCCAGCCCCGTCCCTTTTCCAACCGGTTTTGTCGTAAAAAAGGGATCAAATATTTTGTCCAGATGCACGGAATCAATCCCCCTTCCGGTGTCTTTGATTAAAACCTGTACCATTTGTTTTTTTGTGGGTCGAGATGATGTGGGAAAATGTCCTTTTCCTGTTTCGGGAACCATTTTCGATTGAATGGTGATGGTCCCCCCCTGATAGATCGCATCGATTGCATTCATGAGAAGGTTCACAAGTACCTGAAGGATCTGATCTCTATCTCCCCAGATTGCGGGCAGTTTTTGATCGTGTTTGAGAGAGAGTTTAATCCCGTTTGACGTGATACGATGTGCCATCATTTCAATCGCCTTATCACAGAGGACATCGATATCAGCGGCTCTTTTATCAATGGGATTCCTCCGCGCAAATCCAAGGAGGTGTTGGATCAAGTGGGTCATTCTGTCAATCTGCTCAATAATAATCATCAAACCCTTTGCCGTTTTTTTCTCCTGAGTATGTCTGAGGAGTGTTTCCGCCCGTCCGAGGATCACATTCATCGGGGTCCCGATCTCATGGGCCAGGCCTGAAGCCAGCGTTCCCATAGCAGCCATCTTCTCGGTCTGTATCAGGGCCTGTTCCAACTCTTTTTTCTCAGTCACGTCGGTCAGCATGGCAATGCCAAAAGACACCTTTCCACTGCTCACATAAACAGGAAACGTCGAAATAG
>JBHHWW010000088.1:0-6272 GCA_046756725.1 Nitrospiria bacterium
CAACGAGTGCGGTGAGTGCTGCACGCTGACATTGGAAGCAGTCAAAAACGATATTCCCCGCGGCAGCTCCGAGATGGGGACAGCGCGAAATGGGGGTGACCTCTGCGCCCGTGGTTTTTTTGGCTATGGTGCGATTAATCATAAAGATCGTCTCACGCGGCCTGCTGTCAAGATGAATGGTCAGATGTTGGAAGTGACTTGGGAGTGGGCTTTTGAAAAGGCGGCAAGCGGATTAAAAGCCGTCATTGAGGAATATGGACCGTCTTCGGTGGGTGGACTCATTTCTGCGCAGTGTACCAATGAAGAGATTTACCTCTTCCAGAAGCTGATGCGCGAGACAATCGGGACACCCCATCTCGATAGCTCAGCCCGAAATGGATATATCAATGCGGTCAAAGGCTTGCATGCTGTTTTCGGCACGGCCCGTTTGCTTCGTTATGAAGAGATTGAACAGGCCGACTGCATTCTTGTTTTTGATGGCGGCATGACTGAAACAAATCCGATTACGGCGATCAAGGTGAAGGAGGCGGTCAAGAAAAGGAAAGCCAGGTTAATTACCGTTGCTTCTGTTGATTCAAGGAGAGAGACCTATATCAGCCATCTCCCCAATATGGCAAGTCAGCATCTCGGGATACGGTTTGGAACGGAAGGAACTGCCATTCTTGGTTTGACGAAGGTGGTCCTGGAGAATATGGTTGACTCTTCAGTGCCAGTTAGCCTTCTTGAGAAAGCCAAAATAGCCGTCGAGAACATCTCCTTTGAGAAAATTGAAGCAGTGACAGGTATTTCTGAAAAGGCTTTTCGTGCGGCCGGTTCTCTCTATGCCGGTGCAAAAAGAGGTGTGTTGATTGTCGGTCGGTCGGTCTTTGGCAGTACCGGGGGCTATGAGAATTTCCTGAGAATTTCGGAACTGGCAATCCTTGCGGGGCAGGTGGGACGATCCGGTACAGGGATTCTCCCTCTCGCAAAAGAAAACAATGGATTCGGTGCGATTGAGATGGGTGGCGTTTCCGAGTTTCTGCCGGGATTTCAATCTTTTTCTTCCTCGAAAAAAGGCTATACGAGCCTTGAGATGATTGATGCGGCTGCACGAGGAGAGATAAAAGCGCTCTACCTCGTTGGAGAGAATCCTTTGAGAGCCTTTCCCCAGAAAAAAGTCGCAGAGGCTTTGCAGAATCTTGAGTTGTTGATCTGCCAGGATCTCTTCCCCACGGAGACGACGGCCCTTGCAGATATCCTTCTTCCGGGAACGAGCTATGCTGAAAAAACGGGCCGGTTTACAAATCATGAAGGAGAGATCCAGAAGGTTCGTGAGGCGATTGAGCCGGTGGGAAATGCGAAGCCGGACTGGCAGATTTTTTCGATTTTGGCCAATAAAATAAAAAAAGGCGGACGGACGCCTTACCGGCAGCTTCTTGAGCATCAATCTGCCGATGAAATATGGAAAGAGGTCGTCATGGCAATGCCTAAGGCATGGCCGAAAGTGAGCGATGAAGCCATTTCAGAAAGCGTGCTTGCTTATTCAGAAGAAGTGAAGATCGAATATTCAGTGCCGGGAGCGGAAGTCAAAAAAGAAGGTTTCGGTCTCCAAATTGGCCAGAGCCTGTTTCATTCAGGAAGGATGTCCACCTATGCGGCAGGTTTGACTGAACTCCTGGAGAAAGAGGTCCTTTCCATTCACCCGGACGATGCGGAAACCCTGGAGATTGAAGAGGGAGAAATCGTCTCGATTTCCGGTGGGAATGGTGCAGAACCCATCCAGATTCCGGTTCGCTTCAGTAAAAAACTTGGAAGAGGGATACTTTTTGTTCCGGAACATTTTAATCTGTCGATTAAGAAACTTCTGCCCTTGACGCTCGACCCTGTCACGCAGTCCCCTTATGGTGATCGAGGAAATGTTGTTCTTACAAAAATCCCGGTTGCAGTCCAGTAAAGGAAATCAATGGATTTAGCGATTACAATTTTGACGGTCATCTTACAAATTGCCGCTGTCATGGGTGTTATTTTAACCCATGTCGCTTATCTGACTTATGCAGAAAGAAAAATATTGAGCGACATGCAGGATCGTCTGGGCCCCATGGAAGTTGGGTGGCATGGTCTTTTACAGCCTGCTGCAGATGGATTAAAGCTCTTTTTTAAAGAAGACATTATTCCGGCTGGTTCAAATAAGATCATTTTTTCAGCCGCGCCGATTTTAGTGCTGGTTCCGGCGTTGATCGGTTTTGCCGTGATCCCGTTTGGCAGAGATTCTCTTGTGCTCGGCGGTCTTGAGATCAAACCGTATATCACCGATATTAATATAGGGGTCTTGTATATTCTCGCCTTTTCTTCGCTGGGTGCGTACGGTATTTTGCTGGGCGGTTGGGCTTCGAATAGTAAGTATGCGCTTTTAGGCGGCCTGAGGTCGGCAGCACAGGTCATTAGTTATGAATTACCGCTGGGTCTGGCTTTGGTCGGGCCGATTCTTCTCTCGGGTTCTCTCTCGATGCTGAGCATGACGGAAGCCCAGGGAGGGGGATTCTGGAACTGGTATATCGTCAGCCAGCCGGTCGCTTTTGTGATTTATATGATTGCTGCGATTGCGGAAACAAACCGGCTTCCATTCGATCTTCCAGAAGCAGAAAGTGAGTTGGTGGCCGGGTTTTTTACGGAATATTCCGGAATGCGGTTTTCTTTTTTCTTTCTGGCCGAATATGCCAACATGATTCTTGTTTCCTGCATTGCTGTGGTTGCGTTTATGGGGGGTTGGCAGTCTCCTCTGCCTTTTCTGGAATTTATTCCGCCGATTGTCTGGTTTTTGGCAAAGGTCTATTCTTTGTTGTTCTTCTACATCTGGCTTCGGGCAACCGTCCCGAGGCTTCGCTTTGATCAGTTGATGGCCTTTGGGTGGAAGATCATGTTGCCGATCGCGCTGGTCAATGTATTGGTGACGTCGGCCGTGAAGTACCTATTAAATAATTAGGGGTTGGCTTATGCATGTTCCTAAGAAAAAATGGGCTCAATTCTTTCTTTTGTCGGAGATCGTGACCGGACTTCGTCTGACGTTCAAACATCTGCTTGCAGGCAAGGTCACCACCGAGCAGTATCCCCGTGAAAAGCCGAATCTTCCCGATGGGTGGCGAGGCGCTATCGTTCATTTGCGTTATGACGATGGTAGTGAAAAATGTGTCGGATGTTCGCTTTGCGAAGCCGCTTGTCCCTCTCATTGTATTACCGTTGAAAGCGCCGAACGCGAAGACCTTCCCCAGAAACGCTACGCAAAGACATATATTCTTGATATGACGAAATGTGTTTTTTGTGGTTTTTGTGTTCAGGCCTGCCCCGTGAATGCGCTTGCTTCCAGCAAGGAATATGAAATGGCGACAACCGATAAGCGCCATTTGATCATGACCAAGGATTCAATGTTGACACTTGGAGATCAATATTTCCCGCTTCGCGAAAAGCGGCCTAAATATTCTGAAGAGCGCTTTGATTTGTTCAAAAGCTTGAAGTCCAGTCAGTTTCCTCTTGCGAAAAAAGGGAGCTCCTGATGACGGCGCAGCTTCTCTTCTTTTATTTTGGCGGCATGACGGTTGCGGGTGCCATTGTTGCGGTGACGGCCCCGAATCTGATTTATAGTGCGCTTGCCCTGCTCTTGACCTTTATTCACATTGCAGGCATTTATGTCTTGCTGAATGCCGAGTTTATTGCAGCCGTCCAGATCATTGTCTATGCGGGGGCTATTCTGGTCCTTTATCTCTTTGTTTTAATGCTCTTTAACCCGGAACAGGAAAAACTTTATCTGCACAAGCAGTACAAGGTCGGGATCTTTCTGGGGGCCGTGGTTCTTTTTATGATGCTTTTTGCAGGGTACAGGACCGAAATCCTGGGAATAGGAGGGGGAGTAACGGTGGAGGCAGTCCGCGAAATGGGTCATACCCGTGTGATTGGAAACGCCCTTTACACCAACTATATTTTTCCTTTTGAGATTGCATCCTTGATTTTGCTGGTAGCGATGTTCGGTGCAATTATTCTGGCAGGCAGGGGACGGCCACGTGTGAAAGGGCCTGGAGGGAAAGTGGCATTGGCTCCCAGACGGGGAGAAACAAGTGAGGTGACGGTCGGTCGATGATTCCTTTGGAGTGGTATCTCACGCTGGGTTTTTTTCTCTTCGCGATTGGTGTAACGGGTGTTTTGATCCGGAGAAATATCATCATGGTCCTTCTCTCGGTTGAATTGATTTTAAACTCGGCCAACATTACCTTCGTTGCCTACTCCAACTATCATCAATCTATCACGGGCCAGATGATGGTTTTCTTTATTCTCACGATGGCGGCGGCAGAGGTTGCGCTTGGGCTTGCATTGGTTATTGCGCTATATCGGGTCCGTTCAGTAATGAATGTGGACGAAATTAATTTGATGAAATGGTAATAATCAAGGCAGAAGACTTCTTGTGGTGACGAATTATTAGTAAAGGAGGGAAGATAAGGAATAATGGAAATTGAATCAATCAGACCACTTCTGGTATTGCTATCCGCCCTGATCGGTGCCGTCCTGATTATCCTCAATCGGGAAGACGAAAACAGGCGTGAGGCATGCTCCTTGGGTGCGGCGGCAGTCATGTTTCTGCTCGTCGTCTCGATGATTCCTTCCATTCTTGAAGGAAATACCTTTCGCTACACCCTCTTTACCTTCTTAGAAGAGGTTTCATTTACACTGAATGCGGATGCCTTTGGAATTATCTTCGCAACTGTCGCTTCTGCCCTCTGGTTGATTACGACCTTCTACTCCATCGGCTACATGCGTGCACACAAGGAGCGCAATCAGACACGCTACTACACCTGTTTTGCCGTAACTCTTTCTATGACAATGGGGGTTGCATTTTCTGGAAACCTGGTCACGCTCTATCTCTTTTATGAAATGTTAACGATGATTACCTACCCGCTCGTCTCTCACAACAATGACGAGGAAGCCTATGCCGGAGCGAATAAATACCTCTTCTATCTTCTCGGAACCTCCAAGGCCTTTCTCTTGACGGGCATGCTAATGACCTATGCCATTGCGGGAACACTTGAATTCCAGGCAGGCGGTCTTTTCCCGGCGGGCGCAAATTCGACTGCTCTGATTATCATCTTTTTCCTCTTTTTGGCAGGCATCGGTAAGGCGGCGATCATGCCCTTGCATGCCTGGCTACCGGCGGCGATGGTGGCGCCGACCCCGGTCAGTGCTTTGCTACACGCCGTTGCTGTTGTTAACACTGGGGTTTTTTCCGTTCTTCGCATTATTTTTCATGTTTTTGGGGTCGACTTGATGCAGTCTCTTCACCTCGGGACCGCGACCGCTATCCTGGCTTCCTTCACCATCCTGATGGCTTCGTGTTATGCCATCACGCGGGACAACCTGAAGGCCCGGCTGGCTTACTCAACGGTCAGCCAGCTTTCTTATATTACCTTGGGTGCGGCGCTCCTCTCTCCTGCCGGCATGACAGGCGGGGTCATTCATATTGCCAACCATGCCTTCTCAAAGATTACACTTTTCTTCGCAGCCGGTTCGATCTATGTGGCCTCCCATAAGAAAGAAATTTCGCAGATGCATGGGATTGGCAGGCAGTTGCCATGGACGATGACGGCCTTTGCGATTGGGACGCTCAGCATGATCGGCGTTCCCCCTTCGGCTGGATTTGTGAGTAAGTGGTATTTGGCCCTTGGGACGATTGAGGCGGACAAATTGGCGATTCTTTTTGTTTTGCTGACGAGTACACTTTTAAATGCCATCTATTTTGTGCCGATTGTTTACAACGGTTTTTTCAAAGCCCCTCCGGAAGATGCTCATGCGGTGGCAGGGGATAAGGACGGCCACGGAGGGGAAGCACATAAAGTTCAGGAGGTATCGATCTTTATTGTGGGGCCTTTGATGGTGACGGCAATCATTTCGTTGATATTGGGGATGTTCCCCGATATCTTTTTAGGATTGGTAAAACAGGTGATCGGATGAGTCAGATAAAGCACACAGAAACGAAAGAAGAAATAGAGAAGAAGAAAAAGCAATTGAAAATCTTGTACTGCATTGCCGGACTTTTGGTCTTTTTGGACATCTTTGCGCCGAGACACCACGCGCATTATTTTTATGACCATATCCCGGGTTTTTCCCTGGTTTTCGGCGGCATTTCCTGCCTGATTCTGATCTTTTTTTCCAAGGGTATTGGACATGCATTTCTGATGAAGCGAGAAGATTTCTACGATGATTGAGTGGGTCCATCCGGCGCTGATCTTCTTTTTAGCGGCGGCGCTTGT
>JBHHWW010000089.1:0-6222 GCA_046756725.1 Nitrospiria bacterium
GGGCTTCTGTGCCGCCCTGTCCTCGAGGTAACCGCTGCGGTGGATATGCCGACCCCAGTTTCTAAAGAGAAGAAAAAGGGGGTAATAGAGGCAGGTGAAAAAGATGTTGACCCTGAACTTCGAAAAAACCGCCGGAAAATGATTCTGAAACGAAAAAAGGAACCTTTTCAAAATGTTCTGCAATCGGTTGTGGAAACCGATCTCTACAAAGAATTAAAGGGGATAAAAGAGCGTATGTCGGAATTGCAATCCTCTCTCCTTCCTGAAAAGAGGGTTCTTCATCCGATCACTCATGAGCAATCAAAAGTTTCTAGCTCTCAAAAATCAACTGGTCAGAATAATTTGATGCCGTCTTTTCCAAATAACCTTCCTTCCCTCATGTTTGAGAGTGATGCCGGGCCTGCAGTGAATCGCAATAAAGGCGAAATGGTTAAAGCCAGTAAGGGTGAAGTCAAAGTTAAAGATAAGACTGTGAGGATTTCCAAACCCACAGAACGAAAGAAAGGAATCGAGAGGACGCATCCATTACAAAATAATCCGTCGCAAATTCCGGGCGTTCATGAAACATGGCTTGAGATGAAAGTCATGTTGAAGGCGCTCACCGAGATGAAACGTGAAAATCCTGTCTATCCATTCAATCAAAGCGTCGCACGGCTTTTTCAACAACTGGTTTCAAGCGGGATCGATTTTCAGACCGCAAAAAGATTGTGCAGGGCGGTTCAGGAGAGCTTGTCCCAGGAAGATCTGTGGGATGAGCACACCGTTAAGACGTTTCTGAAAGAAATGATTGAAGAGATGGTTCAAGTGACGGGTCCATTGCTTTCCTCAGAAATCAATGCCGGAAAAAGGCCGCTTAAGTTTGTGGCTCTGGTGGGACCCACCGGGGTTGGAAAAACAACGACGCTTCTCAAATTGGGTGCGATTGAGATGGCGCGTAAGACAAAGGTCATTCTCGTTTCGATCAAGGAAGAGGGCGTGAAAGACAGTGAGATGCTGATGAAGTCTGCTGCGAAGATGGGTCTCCCGGCCGTTGAGGTTGCTTCCTGGGAGCAACTGCACAAAATGGATACAGATTGCATCGAAGCTGAACTCATCTTGCTCGATACAGCAGGTCGCAGTCATTTAAATCAAAAAAACGTCGCTTCTCTAAAGAAAATAATCCCGATGGGGATTTCGACGCCACTGGAAACGCACCTTGTTTTGTCATCGAGTACGAAGGAACGTGATTTAAGTGACATGGTGGACCGGTTTTCAGTCATTCCAGTGGACTCGCTCATTTTTACAAAAATTGATGAAACACAAATATACGGGCCGCTTTTTTCAGTCATCGGGCACAAACGAAAGCCGATCTCCTATCTGACGATGGGACGGCGCGTTCCCGAAGATATTGAAGTGGCGACGCCGCAGCGGTTTTCAAACTTGGTCCTGAGAAATCCGGTTCAGGGTGTGAGTACACATTAGAGGACTCATCAGAAGTCTGTCTTTAGTCAGGGGGAGATGTAATGCAAGAAGTCGAAATCATGAATGAGAAGCCCGGTGCCGCGTCTGAGAAGTTCAGGCAGCCGTCATTTTTAACCCCGAAAGTCATTGCCGTGACCAGTGGGAAGGGGGGGGTCGGCAAGACCAACGCGGTTGCCAACTTGGCTGTCTCCCTGGCATCGCTTGGAAAATCGGTCGTGATTCTGGATGCCGATCTCGGGCTGGGGAATCTCGATGTTCTTTTTGGCCTGATTCCAAAATACACCATCGAACATGTCGTTCTGGGAGAAAGACGTCTCTCGGAAGTGATGATGGAAGGACCGAAAGGAATCCGGATTCTTCCAACCAGTTCGGGTTCTGAAGACATGACCCAATTGACGCCGGAGCAGAAACTGATTCTTCTGACAGAGCTTGAACATCTGGAGAAATCTGTGGATGTATTTTTGATTGATACCGCCGCAGGGATTTCCTCGAATGTGCTCTATTTTAATACCGTGGCACAGGAAATTATCGTGATTGTCTCCCCCGAACCGACGTCCATCACCGATGCCTATGCGATCATGAAAATATTGTCAAAACGGCATGGAGAAAAACGGTTTCGTCTTCTGGTCAATATGGCCGGAAACCCGCGCGAAGCAAAAGAGGTTTTCCGTAAGTTAACGCTTGTTTCAGATCAATTTCTTAACATCTCCATAGACTATATCGGGTTTATCCCTCTGGATGATTATCTTCGAATGTCTGTTCGCGAACAGAAATCAGTGGTGGATCTGCATCCACTGGCGCCTTCCAGTCAACGTTTTTTGCAGTTGGCAGAGGATATTCTGGAATGGCCAACCCTGGAAATACCGAAAGGAAATATCCAATTTTTCTGGAAACAGCTTTTGAATGGAAGGTAGGGTTGCAAAAGTTTGTGCCCCTACGATGAGAAATTAGAGAAGGATTGATCATGTCTGAAAGCACAAACGCGGCGGTCCAGAATCAACCCGGTGTAGATGCACTCCTTGTTGAATTTGCGCCGATGATACGCATGGTGGCCCACCGGCTTGCGTTTCGGCTTCCTCCGACGCTGGATGTTGAGGATCTGGTTCATGCCGGAATTATTGGACTGATGGATGCGCTTGACCGATATGATCCCACGAACAATACACGGTTTAGGACCTATGCTGAATTTAGAATCCGGGGCGCAATGCTGGATGAAATTCGTTCTCTCGACTGGATTCCGAGGTCGGTTCACGAAAAGACGGTGAAGCTTCGTAAAACATCTCAAAAACTACTTGTCGATCTGGGCCGTCCTCCCAGCGAAGATGAATTAAGAGAAGCGCTCGGCATGGATCAGGAAGCTTTTGACAACTTTCTTTTGCAGGCCAGCGCGACGACTCTTTTGAGCCTTGAAGAGCTGGGCGTCCGGGAGGGGAGCGAGTGGAATTTCATCGAATCGATGGCGGATCCCGATACCGCTGACCCCCTGCTTGCGCTCCTTTCAGAGACCGACAAAAACAAGCTGATTAAGGCCATTGAAGCACTTCCGAAAAAAGAGCGGCTGGTGATTTCATTGTATTACGACGAGGAATTGACGATGAAAGAAGTGGGTCAGATCATGAAGGTATCCGAATCTCGAATCTGTCAAATCCACACAAAAGCCATTTTACGGTTGAAGGGCATAATCGGTGGGCGGCATTAAACTTTTTTATGAAAACGACCGATAAGAGATAGGACTGAAAAGCTTTTCACGTCAGTTCGGTACGTTGTATTTGTCTAAAAGATGAGGGGTTACTCACAAATGGTTGGCGATGTCGCATTTCTCCAGAGTCGAACCATGATGGCCGATATGGTCCAGGGAATGGCAGATGTGGTTGTCGTGATTGATTGCGACGGGATGATTCGTTTTATCAACACTGCCGGAGAAAAATTAACCGGTTATCCTTTTTCAGCGCTTTTCGGCGTTCCTATTGGCAGGATCGTCTCTGATGTTTCTGAGGATGATCCTCAGTTTTACAGGACATTGACTCATTTAATGAAAAATGGGGGCGCAGAACAATGTGTTCTCTATCTCCTGCCCCGGTCTGGAAAGAAGATTTCTGCAACCTTTAAGGGGTCGGTCGTTTGCAATGGAGCGGGAAAGTTGGAATCGGTTGTCGGAGTGATCCGGAATGTGTCTGAAATTTGTGATCTTGTGCAAGAGATGGCCGATGTAAATCGTACCTTGGAGGAAAAGGTCAAAGAAAGAACGGCGGCGCTGGAAAAAGCCATGGAAATGATTCGTGGATCCATTGGGGAAAAGATCGAAGCGGCGTATGAGATGGATATAAAGGGTTTATGAAAGACCAGGAATAAATGGCGGATTTCGTAGAAAAAACAAAAAAACAATTTTTACGTGTCGGTGTCGTCACTTTAATGGGCGGTCTGGGCTTTTATTTCATGGTGGGCTTGGGATGGGTTCTCCTGTCATTCAGCGTTGTCTTCATCGCTTGGGGGCTTCTACTAAAAAATGTGATCGAATCCATGAAGTATTTACAGAATACATTGGTACATCGGACTTCAGAAATCAAGATCTTGGAAAAGCTCATTAAAGAAGGTCATTCAAAGGAAAAAGAGGCAGCGGATTATTTTTCCAAGATGTCCCGGAAAGTGCCTGATTTTATTGAAGCCTATTCAGAAAGTGCGGAAAATCAGTATCAGGAGATCCAATCAGAGTTGATTCAGATCGAGGCATTTCAGCGCGATGCAGTGGATCAGGCGTCTCAAAGATTTAGGGCTTTGGGAGAAGGTTTGGAAAAACATTCCCGATTGATCGGAGGAAGGATAGACGTTTCGAAAGGAGGTGGGAACCTTTTTTCAATGGTCCATTTTGAATCCTTTGTCTCCCAGACAGAAGGCCTCCTGGATGAATTCGTCAACACGATTTTAAACACCAGCAAGAGTTCCATGAAGCTCCTGGAAAAACTTGAGTCCATTGAAAAAATGATGTCAGAAATACGTAATGATATCAGTGGCATTGACACCATTTCGGAGCAGACCCAGGTTCTCTCAATCAATGCATCGATCGAATCTGCGCGGGTTGGCGTATCCGGGCGCGGTTTCGGCGTTGTTGCCACGGAGATCAGTCATCTTTCAGAGTACTCAAAAACATTTGGTGAGCGGATTTCCTCACATATTGACGAGATGCAAGAGACCATCAAAGAGGTCGGAAAGTCGGCATCTGAGATTTCGTTCATCGACATGGGATTTGCGTTTGCAGCGAGGAAAAATATCGCAGATATGACCGAAGAAATAGAAGCAGCCGAACAAAAATGGAATAAGGACTTAGGCCAGTTGACCTGCCTCAACGAGGAAATTGCGTCGAATGCCAATGCTGCCGTCAGTGCGCTTCAATTTGAGGGTCTGACAAGGGAATTGTTCGACAGTATCAAAAATCGAATTGTAAAGATGGAAACAGGATTGGCGCAGATTGGATCACATGAAAAAAGTTTTGAACGAGAAGAAAAGTTGTATCTGCCGGTAGAATCCCCTTCGTAAGAATGAGAAGTGGGGTTGAACAGTTAATGGAAAGTAAAACACGTATGAATGATTTCATAAAAAAAATAGAGCGGTGTTTTTATCAAGCTGGGGCCATCAGTTTTGTCGGTGGTCTGGGCCTTTGTTTCGTGGAGGGCTTTCTTGGACATCTGATTGCCTTCAGTGCTGTTTTTGTCGTTTGGGGCATTGTCCTTAAAAAAATGATGGGGGCCATGAGGGATATTCAGTCTAAATGGGAGCATCCAGGTTCACAAATAGAGATTCCAGGAGACTTGGCGGAAAAGACCCATATGGATGTCTCCACTGAGACTTCCCCGTTTGCGGCCGCGTTGTTTGACGATTATGCGGAAAATGCGAATAACCTACATCAAGTGATCAAGGCGGAATTAGATCAATTGGGCGGTGTGTTTCACGATGCGGTTGATAAATTGTCGAACAGTTTTCAGGATCTTGAGAAAGACTCTCGTGAACAACAAGGTTTGATTGAAAGAATGTCAGGGGGAGGCAGTAATGCGACGACGATTGATTTTGTCCAGTTTATTGCTTCGACTGAAAACCTTCTTGAACAGTTTGTCGAGTCTATTTTGTTTACCAGTAAATTCAGCATGAAGCTGATGGAAAAACTCCAATCAGTTGAATCGTCCATCGAAGAAATTCGTCGGGATGCCGGGGGGATCGGTACGATTGCGGAGCAAACCAAGATTCTTGCGATTAATGCGACGATTGAGGCTGCGAGGGCGGGCAAATCCGGTAAGGGGTTTGCCGTGGTTGCGAGTGAAGTGCGCCAGCTCGCAGATTTTTCAAAGGGTTTTGGAGGAAAAATTTCAGGTCATATCGATGTTATCCAGAAAGAGATGGTCGTAGCGGTCCAAACAACCCGTGAACTTGCATCAAAAGACATGAATTTTGCGCTTGAGTCCAAGAAAGAAACGGACCTTATGATGGAGAAAATTAAAGGACTGAGTCAAGAAATGAATAAAAATATCGCCCGATTGCAACAGCTCAATCGGGCGATTGAAGAGAATGTCGGGATTGCAGTGACTGCACTTCAATTTGAAGATCTGGCAACCCAACTGGTTGCGATGTCCAAGAAACGCGTCGAAGGCCTGGAAACAATATTGGCGCATCCTGAAGAGGGAATCGATGCGCTTGAGGAAATGGCGTCTTCTCTCACAGAAGACAACGCGCTTGAAAAGGTATCGAGCGTAAGCCAGGAAACGATGGATG
>JBHHWW010000090.1:0-5907 GCA_046756725.1 Nitrospiria bacterium
ATCATGGATATTCAGACGCTGACCCATTTCTTCATGTGGTGCACAATCATAAACGGCGGCATCTTGATTCTGTGGTCAGTATTCTTCATATTTACGCCAGGTTTCATCTATCGCATACAAAGCAAATGGTTCCCCATTTCACGGGAAACATTCAACATTGCTATCTACTCTTTCCTCGGGCTATTCAAAATATTCTTCCTGATCTTCAATGTCGTTCCCTATGTGACTCTGCTGATCATCAGGTAGTGTTGATGTCGATCCAGGGTCATCCTATGGATGCGCAGCAAACCTTCTAAAATGCGGGTGGATCATGAAACGAGTGATACTTATTTCAACGATGGCGTTCGGACTTTTTTCCTGCGCAACGTTTCCTTCTCCGGAGAGAAAACCTTTTAATAGCTCTCAAATTAATAGCTCCCAAATTTTTAACGCACCCTACGACGAAGTATGGGCAGCAGTGGTTGACAACGTATTCGAAGGCAAGTGGCCCATTGCATCGATTCAAAAAGGCTCCGGGGTAATTCGGTCTCGCTTTGTCAAAATGAAATTAAAGATTCCTGCTGATCCCGAACATTATGCCTTATGCCCTTTTAGTATTAATCCTATCGGGCGCAGACGTGGCATGATCAGTCTATTCGTAAGACGTATTTCAGATTCTCTGACATCTGTTAGAGTGATCCTAGAATTCCAAGGATCATCTGGAAGACTGACGCCTGTTACCAAAAAGTGGGTTAGCTGCAGGTCAAATGGAACATTTGAGAAGGATGTTTTTAAGAAATTATCTCGCGCATTATCTCAAGGGTGAGGGCACAGAAAAAGAAGTCCGCCGAAACCGGCATCACTCAAAACCAAGACTCATTAAACGAACGTCTTGCCGCAATACCTTGGGATAAGTTTTAAGCGATTATCTCTGTTCAGCATAATCACGATAACAGTCATTTTACTAGAATGGTGATTTTTCCAGACACCAGCGGTGGATCGAAAGGGATGTGAGTCTTATCTCCTAAGATAAGTTGAAGGGTATGTGTTCCAGGGGATAATTCCAAAAAGGTCTCTGTTTGACCCTTGCCGAAATGCTTATGGTGCTTGTCTGAAGGAATCGGTTTATCCAAAGCAGGAAACACTTTGGCGTCAATGAGCAAGTGATGGTGCCCCGTATTTTTCTTGTCAACGCCCGCCGGAGCAATGCCCATCCCTTGCAAACCGAATTTTATGACGACTGGACTACGAACCCCCTCTCCATCTGCTGGAGAGATGATATAGACAAGTGCCCCCTCTGGAGAGGGGGTGCGAGCGAACGCCTGATATGGAAAGAAAAGCACAAATATCACGAGGTTTAAAAAGATTGACTTCATCATGACGACCTCCTTCAACGAGAAGCTCCCATTACTAAACTCAACGAACATTCCTACCGGAACTTCAATGAAACGTTATCTATTGAAATTGCCAAGGAAGCTCCAGAATGACTCGTCAAGGTTCGAAAATTCAATCCTCAGTCAATATGATAACGGTTCCCAAAATACAATAAAGCAAGATTATGATGCCTGTTAAAAAATGATCCATATTCACCTCTCCGGTCGGCTATCTCCCACCTAAACTTTATAGTCCCTACAACAGATTCTAAGCCTCTGGCATACCTTACACAATAGGGGCCCTTTGATCCTCCTCCAAGATGCGGGAGGCAAGGAAAGATAAGGTAGAAGCGGATTTTATTTACTTCAGGATGAAGTGAAGGGCAAAGTCGATTCCGATTGCAATAAGGGCGATCACATTACACCAAGCGATGTAGCGCTCTCTCGCCTTAAAAAAAGTGTAGGCATTGTAGATCATAAAGAGTTCTGCAATGTTCGACAGTGGCATATGCAACCACCGCCATCGCCCAAGAGCAAAGGTAAGAACGTAGAAAAGGAGAGCCATACCAAGCCCGATCCACCCCTTTCGGGTTCCTTTTCCAGATTTTGAATATCGGATAATTGCCATGATGAGGGCTGCTAGGACAATCACGAAGAGGAGAGGAAAGAGGGGCCACCAGACTTTTGCAGACATTTTTTATGTGTCCTTATCTCATCGATGTTGGATGACCTGATTCTAAGATGAAGAAGCATGTAAATCAATTCAAAGAAATCTCTCGAGGCTAAAATCTTCGAGTCTCCCGGACATAATAAAGCCCCTTGAATCTCTCACATCCAAGGGGCTTTCTATTTTATTCCTCTATACCAGAACGGTCAGCAACATAAGATATAGGCCTAACTCATTGAAAATAGAGCAAAATATTTATATGTAAAGGTTTTCCTATGACGCTTTAATTCGGTTTCCTAAACCATGTGCCGGGTGTTCGAATCACCCCGGGGGGCACCATTTAATTTCACCTTCAAGTCCCTTCTTCAAAACCGCATTCTTTGTCTCGACAGAGTGTTTTTGATCCGTTTTTTCGGTCGTATTTTTCAACCAGGAAAGGGGCCTGGCATTTAGGACAGGGGCGGGTCAATGGGCGGTCCCAGATAGCAAATTTGCAGGTGGGATAGGTTGTGCAGGAATAAAAGACTTTTCCTTTCCGACTTCTTTTTTCGGTCAGATCTCCTTTGCAGCCTTCTTCGGGACAAGAGACGCCGATACTGATGGCTTCCGTCTGTTTGCATTCCGGATAACCGGAACAGGCCATGAAACGGCCAAAACGACCCGTTTTAATCATCATGGGTTTTCCGCATTTCTTACAGGGAACATCAGTTTCCATCTCTTTAGAAATGACCTCAATTCCTTCAGTGGTTTCCTTAAACTCTTTCGTATTTTTGCATTCAGGGTACCCGGCACAGGCAAGGAAGCGCCCGAAGCGGCCCCACTTGATCATCATCTGTTTCTGACACTTCTCACAAACAATATCGGTGGGCTGCTCTTCACGCTTGACATCCCGCATGTCGCATTGGGCTTTTTCCAGATACTTGCTGAAAGGCTCATAAAACCCCCGGATGGTCTCGACCCAATCTCTTTCTCCAGCTTCTATGGCATCCAGAGAATCTTCCATCTGTGCGGTAAAAGTGACATCTACCACCCCGGGGAAATTTTCAACCAATAAATCATTGACGGTGTTTCCCAACTCCGTCGGGTAAAAGCGGGCTTCAAGCTTTTCGACATATTTCCGGTCCTGGATGGTTGAAATAATGGTGGCATAAGTGCTGGGGCGACCGATGCCTTTCTCTTCCAGGTCATGGATCAGCAAGGCCTCATTGTAACGGGGGGGCGGTTGAGTAAAGTGTTGTTGGGGGTCCAACTGCTGCAAATTCAGCCTGTCTCCAACAACCAGTTCCGGCAGGCTTCCTTCTTGCTCTCCGCCTCTCCTATTTCCTTCTCCGCTGCCCGCATTGCTGTCTTGCTCTCGGCCTTCCGTATAGACAATCGTGAAACCCGGAAAACGCAGGACTGACCCATTGACCCGCAAGGTGTAAATATTCGCAGTGACGTCAACACGCGTCACATCAAAAAGAGCCGGCTGCATCTGGCTGGCGACAAAACGGTTCCAGATGAGTTGATAGAGTAGAAACTGATCTTTTGACAACACATCTCGCAAGGCCGCGGGTTCCCTTTCGATGGCCGTCGGGCGAATTGCTTCATGCCCTTCCTGCGCCCCTTTTTTACTTTTGTAGATATTTGGAGAAGCCGGGACAAAGGCTTCCCCGTATTTATTTTTGATCCATGTTAAAGCCTCTTGCTGAAAATCAGGTGAAATCCGGACAGAATCTGTCCGCATGTAGGTAATGAGACCAACCGACCCCTCTGTACCAATATTCACGCCTTCATACAACTGCTGCGCAAGCATCATGGTTTTTTTCGATGTAAACCGTAGTTTTCTGGCGGCCTCCTGCTGCAGGCGACTGGTAATAAAGGCCGGTGTGGGACGGCGTTTCCGTTCTTTTTTTTCGACTTTTGAAACAACATAGTCTGAGGTCTGAAGCACATTCGTGATCTCTGTGGCTTCAGCTTCATTGCGCACCTGAACGTTTTCCCTCTCCTTTTGAATCAGCTTTGCAACGAAAGGCGGGGATTTTCTGACGGTAAGCTTTGCGTCGATACTCCAGTATTCTTCCGGAATGAAGGCCAGCACCTCTTTTTCTCTTTCGCAAATAATCCGGACGGCAACCGATTGAACCCGGCCTGCAGAGAGTCCCCGTCGTACTTTTTCCCAGAGAAGCGGACTGATTTTGTAACCAACAAGTCGGTCCAAAATACGGCGGGCCTGCTGGGCATTGACCCTTTTCATGTCGATCTCATTCGGGGAATCAATCGCCTCCTTCACCGTTTTTTTTGTGATCTCATTAAAGGAAACACGGGAAACACGGTCATTGATCGGCTTCAGGGTTTCGGCAATGTGCCACGCAATGGCTTCTCCTTCCCGATCCGGGTCGGGTGCGAGAAAGACCTGTTCGGCCACTTTGGCCGCCTTCTTGATCTCGTTCATGATCTTGCTTTTGCCTTTAATAACGATGTATTCGGGCTCAAAACCTTTGGCGATATCCACGCCGAACCGTGATTTCGGAAGATCTTTCAGATGGCCGATCGACGCCATCAACTGATACTTGCGTCCCAGATATTTCGAAATTGTTTTGGCTTTGGCAGGCGATTCGACAATGACCAATGACCGACCTTTAGCGCTTGCAGCCGTTGTTTTTTTCTTTGCCGGCGCCCGCTTTTTCGCTGTCTTTTTCTTCGTGTCACCGCCTGTTTTCTTGGCCGCAGCCACCTTCTTAACCACGCCTAACCTCCCGAACGACAATAAAATAGTGCTGAGTTATAAACTTCTCTTCTATGAATAGCAATCCCACGAATGGTTCAAGAACTGTAAATAACGATAAAAACCTATGTTCGGACATAGTATTGACCCGCCTGCTGGCGAATGAACCCTTTTAATTCCAGCATGAGGAGCAGGTTAGACACGACAGAAGTAGGCATCGTACTCTCCGATATCACAAGGTCCACATGCTTCGGGTCAAAGGAAAGAAGGGAAAATATTTTTTCCTCATCCTCTTCAAGGTCGGGCTTTTTTGATTCTGAAAATAAGGTCCACTGCCTGACCTGCGGGAGGATTTCTTCAAGGATATCCTCCACCCCCCGCACCAATTTGGCGCCAGACGCAATCAAATGATGCGGACCGGCACTGTGATCTGAAAAGATGGAGCCCGGCACGGCGAAGACTTCCCTTCCCTGCTCAAGGGCCAATCGGGCTGTAATCAGAGAGCCACTTCTAAGCCCTGATTCGATGACGACACAACCAAGTGAAAGACCGCTGATAATCCGGTTTCGTTGCGGAAAATGATGAGGCTCAGGCAGGGCATCCATTGGAAATTCAGAAATAATCGCGCCCTGTTCCAGAATTTCATGAAAAAGTTTTTTATTCTCAACAGGATAGCAAACATCGATCCCACATCCAAGAACTGCAATGGTTCGACCACCAGCCGTGAGTGCGGCACGGTGGGCATGGCTGTCGATGCCACGGGCGAAACCACTGATGATGATCATGCCATTTTCAGAAAGGCTCCGGCAGAGCCGCTCCGTGACAGACCTGCCATAGGTCGTTGTTTTCCGGGACCCGACCACGGCAATGGGATAGTGCAAGTCCCCATTCCAGCTTCCCTTGACATATAAAAACGGTGGCGGATCGTCGATGGTTGCAAGCAGTGAGGGGTAGTCCGAATCATTGAAGGTGAGGATCGAGGTGTCTGATTTATCTGCCTTTTCCAAGTCCCGGTCAACCGTGTCAAAGTCAGAAAAGGAATGGATTTTTTTGGCCAATCCAGTCGATATTCCCTCCACCGAAATGAGCGCCGCTTCTGTCGCATTAAAGGCGGCTTCTGGAGTCTTGAATGTTTGGAGAAGCCGCCGATAAAGAATGTTCCCGATTCCCGGGATCTGCTT
>JBHHWW010000091.1:0-5855 GCA_046756725.1 Nitrospiria bacterium
CTTGATCCGGTTGAAGAACGGGCATTTCCTGGTGTTGGAAACCAAGGGCAAAGACAGCGCCCTCGTGCGCACCAAACAGAGCGCACTTAGGGAATGGGTTCAGGCTGTCAATAACCACGGCGGCTTCGGGGTGTGGCAAGAGGCAATTTCCTATCATCCAAACGATTTGGCGGAGATTTTAAAAAAGGTCAATTTATGAAAAACGAGGACATCCGATGGATTCAACGATTCGCGAATTTTTCAAAAGCCTTCAAACAACTCACGAAGTTCATTGAAAAAGGCGCGCTCAACGAATTGGAAGAGCTGGGCCTGATTCAGTCCTTTGAGCACACGCATGATCTAGCGTGGAAAACGTTGAAGGATTTTTTGGAAAATAAGGGGAACAGAGACATCTATGGCTCAAGGGATGCGACACGGGCCGCATTCAAACTGGGGTTGATTAAAGATGGCGAAACCTGGATGGACATGATCAAAAGCCGAAACGAAACAACACACTCTTATAATGAAGAGACGACAAAAAAAATCGCCGCTGCGATTTTTGAACATTATTATACGGCCTTTCTCGAATTGAAGAATAAACTGACCGTTCTAAAAGAGCAGGAAACCTCATGAAATTTGGTTTGAAAGAACACACCATTGAGCAAATCAATGCCGTTTTCTCACACTATCCGGAGGTAGAAAAGGTCATCCTCTACGGCTCGCGCGCCAAAGGCGACTTCAAAAACGGTTCAGACATTGACCTCACCCTGGAAGGCAAAAACTTAAGCCTGTCGATTGTTCATAAAATCGGCAACGACCTCGACGACCTGCTTTTGCCCTACACCTTCGACCTTTCCATTTTCAACCAGATCGACAATCCGGATCTCATCGATCATATCAAGCGTATCGGTATTGTCTTTTATGAAGGCGGATGATGGCCTATCGTCTGGAAGGCGTTCAAAAATTTGAATCCCTGTTAAACGCGGGGCCGAAGCGGAAAGTGCGAGAGATTCCCTTGACGTATCAAGACCGGATATCCAGGTAGAATAAATGTCCAAATTGAAAACCGCTTTTTTTTGTCAGGGATGTGGCTACCAAACGCTAAAATGGCTGGGGAAATGCCCGGGCTGCGAAGAATGGAACACCCTCGTTGAAGAGCCGATCACCCCGTCAGTGAAAGAAAATTCTGATGCGCGCTGGGTCTTGAGCCAGGGGACGTCTACAAACCCCCTTGCCCTTTCAGAAATCGATGTCTCTAAGGAGCCGAGAATCAAAACCGGCCTGTCCGAATTCGACCGGGTGCTTGGCGGCGGGGTGGTTCCCGGATCGGTGATCCTGATTGGAGGAGACCCAGGCATTGGAAAATCGACTCTCATTTTACAATCGACCAACCATCTTGGCCTTGGACAGGAAACCAAGAAAGGTAAGAGGAAGGATAAGGGATGTCTAAACGTCCTCTATGTTTCCGGTGAAGAATCTTCTTCCCAGATTAAACTCCGGGCCAACCGCCTTCAGATGAAATCCGACCATCTCTACGTGCTGGCAGAGACGACCTTTGAAGAGATTATTCGACATGCGGACAAATTGAAGCCCGTCGCCATGGTGATTGACTCCATCCAGACCGTTTATACCCGACGGCTTACTTCTGCCCCCGGCAGCGTGGGGCAGATTCGTGAGGTCGCTTCCCAGCTCATGTTTTATGCAAAACGATCGAAGGTCGCTACGTTTATTATCGGGCATGTGACGAAAGAAGGGGCAATTGCCGGTCCCCGCCTGCTAGAGCACATTGTGGACACCGTGCTCTATTTTGAAGGGGGAAAGGACCATGCCTACCGCCTGCTTCGCGGCGTCAAAAACCGGTTCGGACCCGTACATGAACTCGGTATTTTTGAGATGAAGGGACAGGGGCTCGTCGAAGTTGAAAACCCGTCCGGCCTCTTTCTCTCGGAACGTCCCAAGGAAGCGTCCGGTTCCGTGGTGATTGCCACGCAGGAGGGCAGCCGTCCGATTCTCGTTGAGCTGCAGGCACTTGTCAGTGCATCTTACCTTGGTTCTGCGCGGCGCATGGCCCTGGGTGTAGATCACAACCGGGTGTCCCTGCTCCTCGCCATTCTGGAGAAACGTGCGGGGCTGCAATTTTCTGATCAGGATGTCTTCGTGAATGTGGTCAGAGGGATTCAGATCAATGAACCGGCCATTGATCTGGGCATCGTGGCCGCAGTGGCCTCTTCCCTGCGGGAGCGGCCTATTGATCCGGACGTGATTGTTTTTGGTGAAGTGGGTCTTGCGGGAGAAATACGGGGTATACAACAGGCGGCCCAGCGCATTCGGGAAGCCGAGAAGCTCGGTTTTAAACGTTGCATTCTGCCGAAAAGAAATGAAGAAGTCTTGCGTGAAGAAATATCAGAACAGGAAGGCGATCATGAAATTTCCATGGGGCTCATCGGGGTTTCTCATATTGACGAAGCCCTGGAAGCCTTGTGAAGGCGTTACTCAGACTTTTTCCCCTGATTTGACGACCACCCAAAGGAGATTCGTCACGATCAAGCCTGTCCAGGTTTCTTTTCCTTTTGGTTTTTCTTCGTTTGTGTAGGTCACACGAATGCCGTATCGTCCGACTTTCAATGGCATTTCCAGAAGTTCGTGTAGATCGGGAATCACCTTCCCAATCTCTTCGTTCATTTCCAGCCGGATATAATCCTCTTCACTCAAGGCTAGAGGAGGAAGCGGTTTGAGGGGCACGTAACCAAAACCTTCATGAAAGATTTCCCATTTTAAATCGTGGATTGGATTAAACCGGCGATTGACGATTAAAGATTCATCGGTGCGGTTGATGAGCGTGAGGGTCATGGGGATGGGTTCGGCAAGGTCGTAGGTCGGTTTGCTGGAATCAACGTAGATGACCAGGCTGCCGTTTCGACCGTATTGATCCCCCTGTGCTTCCTCTCCTGAAAATAAAAATAAGCTGCAAGCTACGATGAGACCGATAACGAATAGACGTTTCATGGATTGATCCTTTCCAATGCAGGAGTTTTTTTTTGGAAGGGTTCCAGCCCGGGGTTTTCTGAGTACTCACTTAACCTTCTCTGACAAATAGTATCATATGGAGAGAGCACAATGAACCTCTGATTAAGTCGTGAATTGTTTTTTCAAGGCAAAAATTCCCAATTTCTATGTTACAAATTTTTAAAAATAGTGGACTATTCTTTGCCATTTTCTCCTTGAATCTGAAAATTTTATCTCGAAAAAAAAATTCAACCCTGATCTAATCAGAAGTTACTAAATTTACAGGGAGAAGCCTTCGAACAATTTGACATCGACCCAGAGGTTTTTTGATGTTTTTTGAAGGAGCTTTGTAAATGTTTCTGCTGGAAGAGGACGACTGAAAAGATATCCCTGGCCGACATCACATCCGCGCGCTTGCAAAAAGACAAGTTGTTCTTTTGTCTCAATTCCCTCTGCAACCACTTTTAATCCAAGGTGATGTCCCAGTGTGATAATCGTCTCGGCGATGACGGCATCGTCGTTGTTGTCAGGGAGGTTCATGATAAAAGAGCGATCAATCTTGAGTGATTCAAGGGGAAACTTTCTGAGATAACTCAAAGAAGAATAGCCGGTACCAAAATCATCAATTGCGAAATGAATACCGCGCCCCTTTAATTGCTGGAGTTTCCTGATGATTTCTTCCTGATTTTTCATCAGGAGTGATTCTGTGATCTCCAGTTTCAAGGCGGATTGACCGATGCCTGAACTAAGAACAATTCGACTGACGTGATCTGCAAAGTCAGGCTGTTGGAACTGTAAGGCCGATACGTTGACCGAGACCGTCAGATCGGTAAATCCGGCATCGTCCCATTTTTTTATCTGCCGGGTGGCGGTTTCCAATATCCAGTCTCCCATCGGAAGAATCAGCCCGGTTTTTTCTGCCAATGGGATGAATTTTTCAGGAGAAATGAAGCCGACCTTCTCATTTTGCCAGCGAATAAGGGCTTCCATTCCGATCACTTTCCCACTCCCAAGGTCAATCAGAGGTTGATAATGAAGACTGAATTCTTTTCGATCAAGGGCATGGTGAAGTGCAGAATCCAAGTCGAGTTCACTCCGGCCCTCGATTAGCAAGCCCGGCGTAAAAGAGGCAAAACGCCCTCTCCCATTTTGTTTTGCCTGATACATGGCGGCATCGGCATTTTTTTTGAGTGTCTCTGCATCATTTCCGTCGTCCGGATAGAGACTGATCCCGATGCTTCCCGTGATGAAGAGTTCATGTTCCGCAATTTCGTACGGCTCTTTAAGTGTGGCAATCATTTTCTCTGCCACGAGCAGGGCATCTTCCTTTTTTGCGATGGCGGGGAGAAGGATGGTGAATTCATCTCCCCCCATTCTTGAGACGGTATCTTCTTCACGGAGGCAGCGTGTCAGGCGTAAGGACACTTTCTGTAGTAACTGATCCCCTGCGGCATGACCCAAGGTATCATTGATGAGTTTAAATCTGTCGAGGTCGAGAAAAATTACGGCAAAAGGACGTTCCTCCCAATGCCTCTGTTTAAGTGTCTGGTTGAGCCGCTCATTAAAAAGTGTGCGGTTGGGGAGTCCAGTCAGATCATCGTATAGGGCCATCCGTTTGATTTCTTCTTCAGCATGTTTCTGCTGGGTGATGTTGGTCCGGATCGAAAGATATTGATAGGGTTTTCCCTGTTTGTTTAAAAATGGAACAATTGTTGTGGCGACCCAATAGATCGATCCATCTTTCGCCTGGTTTTTAATATTGCCGAGCCAGACCTTTCCACTCGCAATGGTTGTCCACATGTTCTTGATAAATGTGGATGAGTGGCTTCCGGAGTTGACGATCCGGTGGTCCTGTCCTATCAGCTCTTCCCGGCTGTATTTCGAAATTTCACAGAACTTGTCGTTGACATACTGGATCTTCCCTGTCTGATCTGTGATGGCGACAATGGAAGCTTCGTCGAGTGCGAATTTGAAGTCGTTTAGATCTTTGTTTCGTTTTTTAATTTCTGTGACCATCTGATTGAAACATCTTGACAGGGCGGCAATTTCACCGCCTGAATCGACTTCTACCTTAAAATCCAGGTTGCCCTGCGTAACCGTTTCCATTCCATTTTGTAACGATGCGATCGGGAGGGTAATTGATTTCGAAAAGGCGGAAGAAATGAATCCGACGACGATCAGGAGAACAGTGCCAACGGTGAGCAAGTAGATTCTCAGACCCACGACATCTTCAAAAGCTTCTTCTGTGTCGATTTTTGTCATCAATCCCCAATCCAGAGAAGGAATGTAACGCCAGACCGAAATGATTTCTTTATTCCGATAATCAACGGATCGACCCGATCCGTTATACCCTTGGACCGCTTTCTGTATCGGAATCGCCAGTTGGCTGCCAATGAATACCGTTTTCTTTAAAGCTGTTGACGGATCATGACGGAGTGGGTTTAGGAAGCGTACGGCATTCCCCATTTTTTTACCGATGAGTGTTTCACCCGTTTTCCCTAATCCTTGTGTCTTTTGGATAAAGTGGTAAATAGGAGCCATATCAATCTCAAGGGCAATGACACCGATTAATTCATTGTAAAAATTGTGAACGGGGGCAGTAATAAGCATGCTGGGAATGTCATTTTCCCGATTGTTCATAAACAGTTTTGAAAGATGAATCCCTTGTAACCCTTGTTCAAATGCCGCATTATCTGGCCCTGGAAGCCCCTCCCCCAGGTCTCTTTCTGCATGTTCTTTATTTGTCACATAGACAATTTCCCCTTTCAGGTTGACCAGCATGATATCCAGATAGTCGGCTTCGCGTTGAAAGGTCTTCAATTGACCATCCAGCATCGCCGCCGCAGAAATATATTCGGGCGCGTTTCGAT
>JBHHWW010000092.1:0-5692 GCA_046756725.1 Nitrospiria bacterium
ACGCTAAACACGGACCTTTACCTCAGAATTGCACCTGAACTTTATCTGAAGCGGCTCATTGTCGGGGGATTTGAGCGGGTTTATGAAATCAACCGGAACTTTCGAAATGAAGGCGTCTCGACGATTCATAATCCGGAATTCACGATGCTTGAATTCTACATGGCCTATGCGGATTACAAAGACCTGATGTCCTTCACAGAATCGCTCTTCACAACAATTGCACAGGAAACACTCGGGAAACTCAAGTTTGAGTATCAGGGAAAAGAGATCGACTTAACCCCTCCCTGGCAACAACTTCCGTACCTGGATGCCATCGCAGAAAAATACCAGGTTTCTATAGAGGATTTAAGTGATAAGAAGAAAGTCATCGATTTGACAAAACGGGCCAATATTTCAATTGATGAAAATGACTCCGTCTGGAAAATCGTCAACCAGCTTTTTGAAATGACCGTTGAACCCGGGCTGAACGGACCGGTCTTCATCATCGATTATCCAACCGAAATCTCCCCCCTGGCAAAGCGAAAGCCGAGCCAGCCCCATTTGACGGAGCGCTTCGAGCTTTATATTGCCTGCCGGGAAATCGCAAACGCCTTTTCGGAGTTGAATGATCCGGAAGATCAACGTGCACGGTTTGAAGAACAAGTTGCCCAACGAACCGAGGGCGACGATGAAGCGCATCTTATGGACGAAGACTACCTGCTCGCCCTGGAATACGGCATGGTTCCGACAGCGGGAGAAGGCATTGGCATTGATCGTCTGGTCATGCTCTTGAGTAATCAGAGCTCCATTCGGGACGTGATTCTGTTTCCCCAGATGCGTCCGATCCCTCGAGCGACATCCGACGCGTCAGAAAGCCCTGATGTCACTTCCATATGAATTCTACATCTCACTTCGATACCTGAAGGCCAAGAGGCGCAAAAAAGGCATCACCCTCAACACCGGGATTTCTATTGGCGGGGTCACTGTGGGCGTCGCCGCACTCATCTCGACCCTTGCCGTCATGACTGGATTTAAGGAAGATTTGCGTGACAAAATACTGGGCACCAACTCTCACATCGTTGTCACAGACCGGACAAGCGACAACATCCATGAATATGCACAGGTCCTGGAAAAAGTAAAGGCCGTCCCCCACGTCCTCGCGGCCACGCCTTTTATTTTCAAGCAGGTCCTTCTTTCATCTGAAACGAGTGCATTTGGCGTCGTGCTCCGCGGCATCGATCCGAACAAAGAAGGACAGGTGACCAAGATTTCTGAAAATCTCATCGAAGGCCACTTGGATCATCTCGAAAACCCGCCACCGGAACTCACCGCGCTCTCTCAGGAAGAAACAGATGCAACGAGAAAATATCCCGGGATCATCATTGGCAAAGAACTGGCGATGCGGCTCGGAGTTTTTCTGGGCGATAAAATACACATTATTTCACCGGTTGGAAAAGAAGGGGCGCCCATCGGCCAAACAATCGGAGGACCGGGGGGCTTTACCCCAAAAATCCGAATTTTCAGATTAGTCGGTCTCTTTGACAGCGGCATGCACGAATACGACTCTGCGCTCGCCTACATTACCATTCACGATGCACAAAATTTCTTTAATTTAAATGATGTCGTCACGGGTGTCGAAGTGAAGGTCGATGATATCTTTCTTGCGGAACAAGTGGGGACAGAGATTGAGGCTCGACTTGACTTTCCCTTTCAGGCACGGGACTGGAAGCAATTGAACCGTAATCTCTTTCTGGCACTGGAGATGGAAAAAAACATGATGTTCATCATTCTGGTGCTGATTATTCTGGTGGCCTCTTTTAATATTGTAAGTACACTGACAATGACCGTTGCGGAGAAGAGTCGTGAGATTGGAATCCTTAAGGCCATGGGTGCAACACGCAAGGCCATTAGACGCATCTTCATGCTGGAAGGATTGGTCATCGGGGCTTCCGGCGTCATCCTCGGATTGCCTCTGGGCCTCCTTATCTGCTGGTTTCTCCAAACCTTTTACACCCTCCCCGGAGACGTTTATTACATCAGCCACTTCCCCGTCCGACTCAAGATTTTCGACGTGGTACTGGTCACCATATCGGCCCTCTTGATCGGTGTTTTTGCAACAATCTATCCCTCATGGCAGGCCGCACGCCTGGACCCGGTCGAAGCACTTCGCTACGAATAAGTGGTCAGGTCTCGTATAAAAAGAACCCTCCGTATGGTTTCAGAAAACAAACTCAAAAATAAAGAACGCCATGATTGAAGTTGTCGACCTCCATAAGTCATTTGTGATTGCCGATAAAGAAATCTCTATTTTAAAAGGGGTGTCTTTTTCAATTCAAAGAGGAGAAATGCTGGCCATTGTCGGCGCGTCCGGCGTGGGAAAAAGCACTCTCTTGAGTCTGCTCGGTGTCTTGGACCACCCTACATCAGGCAAGATTCTCTTCGACCAGATTGATTTGTTTACACTTTCTGACGTGAAACTGGCGGCGTTCCGTAACAAAAATATCGGATTTGTTTTTCAGTTTCACCATCTCCTTCATGAATTTACTGCGCTCGAAAATACCATGATGCCCGGCCTGATCCAACGGATGTCAAAAAAAAAGATCGAACCCGTCGCGCGGGCAATTTTAAACGACGTGGGGCTTTCCCACCGTCTCGATCACAAACCGGGAGAACTCTCAGGGGGAGAGCAACAACGCGTCGCCATTGCACGGGCCCTTGTCCTTGGGCCTCAGTTGATTCTGGCGGACGAACCCACCGGCAACCTCGACACACACACCAGCGATGAAGTCTTCTCCCTCTTGAAAGACCTGAATCAAAAACGCGGGATTACCTTCGTTCTGGTCACCCACAATGAAAAACTCTCTCACCAGGTGGACCGCATCATCAACATGGTGGATGGCAATATTTCCATTTCCTGACGGGAATCCAGGTGAACACCCCAGCCCATGCAGTCGTCAATCTTCTAATTCTTGGCCAAAAAAAGAGGCCCGAAGAAGTCGTCCCCATACTCATTGGCGCCATTCTCCCGGACCTGCCCATGGTTTTTTTCTATTTTTACGAAAAAGTCATTCTTAAAATGCCCGAGCAGAAAATCTGGTCCGACCTCTATTTTGATCCTGACTGGCAAATATTTTTTGATTTTTTCAACGCCCTGCCCATCCTGTTGTTAGCACTCCTCCTGGCCACTCGAAGCGCGGGTAGAAAGTGGCTTGTTCCTTTTTTCAGCAGCATGATTTTCCACGTCTTCTTCGACCTCCCGCTTCACAACGACGATGCACATGGCCATTTCTTCCCCCTTTCCGACTGGCACTTCCACAGTCCAGTTTCTTACTGGGACCCGGCGCACTACGGGCAAATTGTTGCGCCAATTGAAGTCCTGCTTGTTTTGATTGGATCTTTTGTTCTGTTTCGGCGCTATCCATCGCTTTGGGTAAAAAGCCTCGTGGGCGCAGTGGGTGCCGTATACCTCAGCTATTGGGGCTATATTTTTTTGGTTTGGGCGTGATGAAGAGAAGACTTATCCCGAAGTTGAGATCTCACTCCTCCCCCGTTACAAATAGATATATTAATTCGCAGACATCATAAAAGTGGAACGGGAAAATTAGCGGTAAAAGATGACTCCTAGCATCAACATCTTTACAGTTCTCTTCATTTGAACCTCCATCACCACAGGCTGTTTTATCAGATTTTGTGAAAAATTGGCCTTATTAGTCCCCAATATCTCTTTGTCAGTGCGGTAATAAAAGCTCTAATCGGCTTCATTCAATAATTTCCCTGACTCCTAAAGTTTTCTAAAATAGAACCGATAAATAAACACAGGCTGGGAACAGCGACAACCCTTGAGATCTTTAAATCACCAGAAATGACGGCTGCGTATCAGATGCTATACTTTAAAGTAAGAAGAATGGTCCAAGTTCGCTGGGCGGAGGAGATAAATGCTCAAAAAAATATTGTCGATGCAATTTGTAACACTTGCCATCACCATCATCGCCGTTATGGGGGTGCTCACTTATTTACAGCGGGAAGAAACCATCCGATCTTTTTCAGAACAGCAATCGACCCTGCTCCAGTTCGGTATCGATAATATCCAGTTGGGTCTTTCGTATGGACAACTGGATAACGTCAAAAAAACTTTTCAACACCTCCAGACCTATTCTATTTTTGAAGGGGCGATTCTTTACGACACGGAGATGAACCCTCTTCTTGTTATCCCGGAGGTATTTAAGGCACGTCATCTTTCCCGGAATGAAACGGCCCTGAAAGATCAAAATATCCTCTATAAAAAAGATGTCCTGATCGATGAAAATGGGGAAAAAATCGGATATCTTATGATTGCCTTCACCCTGGCCCCTGTCGAGACGGCAACCAGAAAAGCCCTCTCCTATGCACTGATGACAGGAGGAGGGATTTTTTCCCTGTCCATACTGACCTCCGGACTTCAGATTCGAAAGATGATTCGTCCTCTGGGAAAAGCAGTCCTCGTCCTGGAAGCCCTGGCAAATGGGGATCTGACGCAAAAGCTCCTCACAAAAAAAGAGCGCAATGATGAAATTTCATGAATAACTACTGCCGTCAACAAAGCGGTTGACGGGATGCATGGCGGATTAAAGGGAAGCTTCCATAGAATTGGAGAACATTCGGAATCTTTAACCGCTTCTTCAAAAATGCTCACGACAATGAGTCATGGGATGGCTGGAAATGCCTTGCAGACCTTCCAAAAAGCGCGATTTGCGTCTGAGTCTGCAAATCAGATTAATGCCCGTGTAAAGATCGCAACCCTTGCAGCCAATGAAATGCAGGAGACAACCCATCTGGTTGGTAAAAAAACTTCTGAAGCCTCGACTGTGGTCCAATCGGCTGTCGAAATGACAGACGAGACAGACCGGATCATGGGAGAACTCAGCCGCGGAAATGCCGAAATTGACAGCATCATAAAGCTCATTACATCTCTGGCCGAGCAAACCAATCTCCTGGCGCTCAATGCCTCTATCGAAGCGGCCCGTGTCGGAGAAGCTGGAAAAGGATTTGGGGTGGTAGCCAACGAAGTCAAAGAACTTGCAAAAGAAACAGCCAAAGCGACGGATGCAATCAAACAAAAAATTGGGTTCATTCGAAATCACACATCCCTCGCGGTTGGAACGGTAGAAAATATGAGCCAGGTCATTCATCAAGTCAACACGCTCCAGGAAACGATTGCCGGTTCTCTTGAAAAACAGGGCATGGCATCCACTGGCCTTGTAGACCGCCTTTCCGAGACTGAGGCCCAAACAGATGAAATCTATGAAACCATCACGGAAGTGGCTCAGATGGCGACAAACACCGCAAAGGGTGCCGACGATACAGAAGAGGCTGCATCCAAACTCTCCAAAGTCGCGGTTGAATTACAAAATTCAATCGATCAATTTAAACTATAAATGCGCTTTCCAGACGAAATCCATTAATCAAAAAACGAAATTCATTTCAAAAAAGGAAGGCTTGATGTTTAAAATCGGGATTGAAGGAAAACTACTCCGTTGGTTTCTTTTTATTGCGATCATGCCACTTATTATCATCGGGTTGTTTAGCGTCCGGCATATTCGGGAGTCGCTCTGGGACGGGATGTTGGATGACATTGCAATGGACATTACCGACAAGGAAATCGGCCTTGGCAATATCATCATTAGCTACAATAAACAGGTCAATATTATTGCCTCAAATGTATTAATCCGAAACA
>JBHHWW010000093.1:0-5641 GCA_046756725.1 Nitrospiria bacterium
TTTTTTATAAAAGGCAATATTCGCCAGATTGAAAGTCATTTTTTTGTCGGCATCTATTTCGATATCAGGTACAATACGGAAATTGACAACTAGGAAATTTTTATACCGATGACCCTTTTTATTAGGAGAGATAAGTATGCTGGCACAAATTGAAAAGTTATTATCTGATGAATCGGAATCTCTTTTGGGACATCAATGCACTGGAATCCCGAAAGAAAATATACAACTTCCGGGACCTGATTTCATTGGACGGAATTTTTCCAAATCCGACCGTCCCGCTTCTGTTTTAAACAGCTTAAGTCGGCTTTCCTCTTCCGGTCGCCTGGCAGGAACGGGGTACGTCTCGATATTGCCCGTGGATCAGGGGATTGAACACTCGGCTGGCGCATCTTTTGCGCCCAATCCGGTCTGTTTTGATCCTGAAGGGATTCTTCAACTGGCCATTGAAGGGGGATGTAATGCCGTGGCTTCAACCCTCGGCGTTCTTGGGCTGTTCTCCAGAAAATATGCCCATAAAATCCCTTTTATTCTAAAATTCAATCACAATGAATTTATTTCTTATCCCAACACCTATGACCAGATCTGCTTTGCAAGTATCAAACAGGCCTTTGATCTGGGGGCAGCAGGCGTCGGTGCGACCATCTATTTTGGGTCACCTGAATCCAAGCGGCAAATTCAAGAGGTCTCAGCGGCCTTTAAACAAGCTCACAAGCTGGGGATGTTTACTGTTTTGTGGTGTTATCTCCGGAACCCGGCATTCAAAACAGCAGAGGCGGACTATCACGCGGCGGCGGACTTGACCGGTCAGGCCAATCACCTGGGAGTCACTCTGGAAGCCGACATCATTAAACAGAAACTCCCCGAATGCAATGGCGGGTTTAAAGCATTAAACTTTGGAAAGACACATCAGAAAGTTTACGACGAACTGAGTTCCGACCATCCGATTGACCTGACACGGTACCAGGTTGCAAATTGCTATATGGGCAGAATCGGGCTGATTAATTCGGGTGGGGCATCCGGAAAAAATGATCTGGCGCAAGCAGTAAAGACGGCGGTGATTAACAAACGTGCAGGCGGCATGGGTTTGATTTCAGGACGAAAGGCATTCCAAAAACCGCTAAAAGAAGGGATTCAAATCCTCAATGCGATTCAAGATGTTTATCTGTGTAAAGAGGTTACAATTGCGTAGACTGATCGGCTGAACAAAAAGACTCAATAAAGGTTTGTCCATGGGTTTTTGATGATTCAGCAACAGCTACCGCGATTTCATTTCTCAAGGTGTAAATCACGTCCCTTCCCTGAGTCAGGGGTTTAACTTTCTCGCGTGTTTTCATTACCTGGCACCGATTAAAGATTTTGATAACGGCGTCTTTTCGTTTTGCTTCATTTTCCCCAAACAAAGCCAGACTTCCTCCGTCTGTACCTATGGAAAAACCAGAGAAGTCCAGTATTGAAACACCCGAAGATCCCATTCTGTCTGAAGTAAAAAAAATCGGCCCTGTAAAGTCGGCCTGTATCGCAGCAGCAATTATCATGACCTTCTGTTTTTCAAGAGAGTCAATCATTTGCTTCTCGTCAGGCGCATTTTCCTCAAACTGAAATTGAAATAAAAAAATCCCGGTCTCCATTTGAATTGCGGCCAGAAAGACGACTTGGGTTGACTTATATCTCATTTCTCTGCCTACTGAAAAAACTGGAAGGGCCATCTTTTCATTCGTCTCCAATTTGATCATCTTATACAACATTTCAACGGGACTGAAATAGATTCCGAAATGTTGTGCGGTCATTTTGATGATCCAGCGAGCCACACCCCGCATTTCCACCTTTTCATGAAGAATCGCTGTTTCAAAAAGTCGATCAATCAATACACCCCGGACACGCTCGCTATTCAGTATTTTAATCGATCCTTTGGAGATCTGGATGATCCCTTTCAGGGTATCTCCAAGTTGACTCATGGTTTGGAAGATCATATTGTGTGGAAGCTTTTTATTGAGCAGATCAGATAAGCACAGGCATATCAGTTGTCTTTAAATTGCTTGACGACCTCAAGGACGATTTCAGTCGTCTGCGCCATTTCCTTGATGCTGACCCATTCCCTGACAGTATGAATATTGTGCATACCCGAGCCAAGATTGGCAACCGTAATGCCTTTTTCATTGAAAACGTTGGCATCACAACCACCGCCTGTTGCATTGGTCTGGATATCGTAGTTGTATTTTTCAGCCGCACGGAGAATGGCCCGAACGATAGGTGTTGTTGCAGTGATGTTCATTCTGTTGTAATCCCGCCAGACCTTTTCTTTTATTTTTCCACACACCCTTGTTCCATCCACCTCTATGACAAATTTCTCTGCAGCTTTTTTAAAACAAGCAGACATGTGGGCCGTTTGTGCCATCAGCTTTTCTTCATTGTGACTGCGTGATTCTCCCTGAACAAAAATTTGTTTGGGAACGGTATTGACACCTGTTCCTCCCGAAATGATCCCGATATTGGCAGTTGTCTCATGGTCAATTCGGCCCAGACGCATCTGGCTGATGGCTTCCGAAGCAATTTGAATGGCAGAAATACCTTGTTCCGGGCAGACCCCCGCATGGGCTTCAATCCCCTGCACTGTAAATTCCAATCGATCTGACGCCGGAGATTTTGTAAAAAGAAACTCAACATGATCACAGTCAAGGACCAGACCATATTTAGATTTAAACTGTGACATGTCGAGCTGTTTCGCTCCGACGAGACCTTGCTCCTCACAGATGGTAAGCACAATTTCAATCTCTCCGTGAGAAATATCTTCTTCTGCGAGGGTTCTTAAAATCTCGATGATAATGGCAATGCCTGATTTATCATCCCCCCCAAGAATCGTCGTGCCATCACTCCGGATACAATCTCCCTCAACAATGGGACAAATCCCCTCTCCAGGCGCAACGGTATCCATATGGGCGGAAAGGAGAAAGGGGGGAAAGTCGGGATCGTTTCCCGGAAGACGCGCGATGAGGTTTCCAATTTCTCCTCCAACCGCTTCACCTGCCGCGTCAAAAACGACTTCAGCGCCAATTTCTTCAAGATCTTTCTGAAGAACCATTGCAACGGCGCGTTCTTTTTTTGAATGGCTGTCAATCTGAATCAATTGAAGAAAGTGACCGGTCATCCGCTTGATGTTGAGTCCGGGTACGCTAACTGGGGTCTCTCGACTCAATGGGTCCGCGCCTCATCCGATTTGAGATAATTTAAGACCGTTTGAATCACATATTCAGGATGGAGACGACTTAAGCCTCGTGCCCCCTTCTCGTTTGTAAATTTGAGTGCAGACGTTTTTGATTGTCCGGTAAAACCATCCGTTTTCCATTCGTCCTTGAGGGAATCTTCACCCAGATCTGATTTTTCTAAATCAGAAGTGACTTTCCCCTCTTCATCGTTCAGAATTTCGACGAGAGATCCCATTGGAATTGAGGGAATTTGAGGCCGTGTGACCGTATCTGCCCAAGCATAATAACGATACTCCAACTCATAACCAAAACCGCCTTCGTGACGATGACGGTCCTCGACAACAAGGAAGAGGTTTCCCATGCAATAGTGATCAATCGCCTGCGGCAGTAGTCGTTCTTCATCAATCACAACCGTCAGGCCTTCCTCTTCGTGTTCTTCTACACCGACAATCCCTTTTTCAAAATGGGTCATTCCATGCAGGATTTTTTCAAAGGGGACTTTCCAGAAAGCGCTGTATTCTTCTTTCTTCTGGAAAAGATCAAAAACAATGGGGAGAAGCGCCTTGTAATAAGCCCCTTCCAGTGGCCCTTTGTAGTCCTGTATCTGAGGCATGATCGGGCTTTCATCCGCGCGACAAAGAGCGTTAATCAGGAGGTTGACCTGAACTCCTTCTTCAGAAGAAAAAATTGAAAAGTCGCCTGCTTCCGCCGCCGCAATCAGCCGACCGGCCATCGGCTCGGCTCTTCTGGGATTCAGAAGGGACCAAACGGCCAAAAGACCGTCTGTATCAAAATGGTTGTTTGTGATAATACTGACATGCGGAAAAAGTGTTTTCCGGGCTGGATGGGCAAGGTAGCGAAGCGCAATTTCTGTCGCCGTGTCTGCTTTCAAGGGTGTCGGTGTCTGATTCCCTCTCCAATGACTTAGATGAAAACTGTTCGGAACAAGGCCATCCACTGAAATCTTGGCGACATCCCTCATTGCCTCTTCATAAAAGTAGAAAACCATGGTGTCGTGAGAACCTATCCGAATGAAAGTTAAAGTAAAAACTGGAGGTCTTCTAATAATGAAAAATGAGTGACACTATAACAAATGGCAGATGACAATTCAAAAACAGGGAGGGCAATCAAGTTGACTGATTTTTTCTGAATGATGACATTAATCTCTTTTAGAACGTCCGGAGCGCGTTTCATCCGGTAGAACCAGCGGTTCTTCTTCAAGCATTTCAGTTGCCATTTCAGCATCAATTGTCAAAAGAAAAGCAACCAGTTTATCCAAAGCACCCATTGTAAATTTTTTTTCATAGTGCGTCGGCATTCCATCCCTGAATCCAGGCGATAAGAAGACCCCTGGATTCAGGATCGACTCTTTCACATATTCCGCCGGTGTCCTGGCATGGACACGGCCTTCCTGCAAGGCTTTCTGATATTCCGGAGAGTTTAACCGCGTCGTTGCGTCTGTCTTCAGCGTCAATAAAGGACCGATCACACCCGTTTTGGCAACCGGAACGGATGGGATTTTATGGCAGACAAAACAGCCCATCTTTTCAATCATTTCCTCGGGCGTATCTGTCATCAACGCAGTCTTTGACTGGACCTCTTTCAATAAAGGGTCAAATGTTTTTTTTGAAGGCGGAAGTAGGGTTTTCTTAAAATAATGTTCCCAATCTTCTCTGGCAGTCACACGGGAATAGTCACCAGGCGTATCCTTGGCCTGTAGATAGGCAACAATCGCCACGATTTCAAAGTCACTTAACTCAAATGGCATTTGCGTCATGATGGGCATTTCGCTTTCAAGATCGTCACTCCCCTTTCGTCCATATCCTTCAACCACGTAGCAGTTCGGACAATAGAGTGACTCAATCAAATATTCTCCACCGGTCCGCGCTCGGGGTTTCACACCTGATTCAGGCTCCGGTTGATCTGTATATTTTTTTAAAGAATCTGCATAACGACCCTCTTTTGGACGAGAATGAGACTTTTTTTCAATACCTATCAGACTTGGACATCGATCTGTCTTCTGTTCTGAAACAAATAGATGACAGAAAGCACATTTTCCCTTTCCTAGAGGGAGCCTTCCTGTCGAATTTAAGGTCGGTTGATCTGTTCCAAAAATAATAAATTCTCCGGCAGAGACAAGTGCCTCGGGAGAAAAGACCGTGTCTCTATCGGTTTTTGTCTCTACAAGCGGAGGCGCCGCCATTTCCGCTTTTTTTAAAGGTTCTCTTTCTTTGAAAAAGATCATCAAAATAACGAGAATTGTCAAACCAACTGCGGACCACTTCCACATTAATCCAAGTTTTTCCGAACGACTTCGACTCATATCCTTTTACATCCCTAAAATAAATAAAATGGCGACTTAAATCCGCGGTAGGGTAGCATAGACGAACCAGGATTTCTATAGTAGGAGAAAGGTCTAGGAATAAAACTAACAGGGT
>JBHHWW010000094.1:0-5552 GCA_046756725.1 Nitrospiria bacterium
GAAAATGCGGCCTTGAGTCATCGGTATTTTGGGTCACAGGTTGGAGCGCATGTCGCGGCTGTGATCAACCGGCATTTAAAGTTAAAAAATCTGCGGACAATTCTTGATTTGAGCTGTGGAAAAGGAGACATTATCGCCTCCATACTCCCCTATTTGAAACACGGGCAATCAATCTATGGAACAGATTTTTCAGATAGAAATATAAAACATACCGACAACCGTTTCAAAGAAAACCCGTCCTTTCAGAAGGCGCATTTATTGCGGGATTATCCAAGCCCCTTTTCGGAAGGGTTTTTCAATTTAATTATCATCACGGAGGTCGTTGAGCATTTGAACGATATTGATCTCGATTTATTGCTGACTGAAGCCAGTCGCTTATTGTCTTCAGGCGGAACGATCTTTGTGACAACGCCGAATAACGAAGATCTCGATGCAGATAAAGTCATGTGCCCGGATTGTGGTTGTGTTTACCATCGGTGGCAGCATGTCCGAAAATGGACGCCTGAGTCATTAAAACAAAAAATGGAGCATTATTCTTTTCAAACAACCTTGGTTCAGCAGATTGCGTGGGGGGCTCCATTCAAAAAAAGACTGGCACTCAAGTTTGCCGTGAAAATGAACCTTTTGATTCCCGGAGGTCTTCTTTACTTTGGCCAAAAAATATAATGCTGAAAAAGAGCGCTGAATGAAAAAGTCCGTTTTTGTAATTGCAATCATTCTCATCCTGTCGGTTTCAGAAGTCCTGGTTCAAAAAAAGCTGTCGGCCTATAAAATAGAGCACCCGGAATCGTTACTTTATCTCCCCTCCGGTAAATATTTAAAACCCCTTTCCTTAGGCTACCACCTGGCGGCGGCAGACCTTCTTTGGATCCGGACGATCTCCTATTTTGGCGGTCATTTTATGACCGACAAGGAATACCCCTGGCTTTCTCACATTCTAAACATCATCATTGATCTGGACCCCCGTTTTGATTTTCCCTATTACTTCGGAGGAATTGTCCTTTCTCTGGAGGCCTCACAGGTGGAAAACGCAAACAAGATTCTTGAAAGAGGCATGGTCGCATTTCCAGACAGATGGCAGTACCCTTTCTATATCGGGTTCAATTATTTTTATCATCAGGGCGATGCCGCGAAAGCTGCGCCTTATATTGAAAAAGCGGCCGCGCTTCCAAAAAGGCCGGACTTTGTACAATCGCTGGTCGGTACCCTGTACGCAAAATCGGGAAAAAAAGAAAAGGCCCTCCAGTTTTTTAAAGATGCCTATAATCATACAGAAGATCCCTTGATCAAGGGGAAACTACGAGAGAAGATTCTGAAAATCGAAGCGGAATAGCATGATGACACCCGCCATTCAAACGAAGGATCTCACAAAGGTTTATCGGTCCGGTTTTTTACAAAGAAAAACACCTGCGTTGACAGATTTGAACCTGGAAGTCGGAGCCGGGTCTATTTTCGGATTTTTAGGCCCCAACGGCGCGGGGAAGACGACCACAATCAAGCTTCTGATCGGGATTATTCATCCGACATCCGGACAAGGGTTCATCTTTGGAAAACCGCTGCAGTCCATCTCAGTTAAAAAAGAGATCGGCTTTCTCCCCGAACGGCCCTACTTTTATGACTATCTCACCGGCTATGAATTCTTACACTTCTGCGGAGCCTTGTTCGGCTTCACGAAAAAAGAACGCGATATGAAGATTGTTTCATTGCTCGAACTGGTTTCACTGAGAGGTGCAGAGCAGACACCTCTGAGAAAATATTCGAAGGGGATGCTCCAGAGGATCGGCATCGCTCAAGCACTGATCAACAATCCGAAACTGGTGATTTTTGATGAACCCATGTCGGGGCTGGACCCCGTGGGTCGAAAAGAAGTTCGTGACATCATGCTTCGTCTGAAAGCACAGGGAAAAACGGTTTTTTTCAGCACCCACGTTCTTGCGGATGCAGAGATGATTTGCGACCAGGTCGGCATGATCGTTAATGGCCGATTGAGAAATGTCGGCAATCTGGAAGAAATTCTGAATCCGAAAATCGAGTCAATAGAACTGACGATCCGGGGCCTTTCACCGGACAAAATGGATGCGCTGAAATCCAAAGTGACCACCATGACAAAGCGGGGGGATATTGTCTTAATTACGGTTGCAGATGAGGCGCAGCTTTCCGAAGTCATTTCCTGGACGCTCCAACAAAAAGGCATGGTCGTTTCTGTCGTTCCCGGAAAAGAATCCCTGGAAGACATTTTCATGCAGGAGATTCAGAGTAAACAATCATGAGCGTTGCATTGATATGAAAGTTGGTATCAGCGTTGTTTTGGCAATCTCCGTCAACACCTACAAAGAGGCCGTGCGGAATAAAATTCTCTACAGCCTGATCTTCTTTGCCCTGGTCATGATGGGCGTTTCCCTCGTGCTCGATCAGGCCACGATCGGACAGCGAAACAAAATTATTAAGGACTTGGGGCTTGCCAGTATCAATATTTTTGGCGTCCTCATCGCCATCGTCGTCGGTATCAACCTGGTTTACAAGGAAATCGAAAAACGCACCCTCTATCCTCTTCTGGCAAAGCCGGTCAAACGCGCCCAATTTCTGCTGGGGAAATACCTTGGCATTGCGGCCACACTGGGGGTCGAGACCTGCCTGATGTCTGTTTTCCTCTTCACGCTGATCTGGCTTTATCAAGGGGTGATTGACCTTTATCTCTTTCTTGCCATCTTCATGATTTTTATTGAATTATTGGTGGTCTCTGCCGTGGCGCTTTTTTTCTCCTCTTTTTCAAGTCCTTTTTTGAGTGGAATGTTTGCCTTTGCCGTCTACGTGATTGGTCATTTAACCGGATATTTAAAGCAGTTTGGTCTTGAAAGCGGCAATGCGGCAATGGAAAATCTAACCAACTTTTTTTATTACTTCCTTCCCAATCTGGAACGCTTGAACATGAAAGAAGTTGCCGTATATCACCTTCCTATAGAAAGCATCCAGATTCTTCTGGGTGTCCTCTACGCTTGCCTCTACATTGCCATCGTGATGCTCCTTGCAACGGTGTGTTTCGAGAAAAGAGATTTCAAGTAATGGAACAAGGTAAAATATTAAGAATAGTCAGTCAGGCGGCAATCTGCCTCTTTCTCGTTCTTTTTCTGGTTGTCCTGAAAGTGTACCTCTCATCCATGCAGGAATTTAAGAAAGCGGAAACTGCTTTTGCAACGAAAGATTACCGCAACGCGATGAAGCACTATGAACGGGCCATTCTCTGGTATCTCCCTTTTGGGAGTACGGTGGACCGTTCAGCCGCACGTCTCTGGGAAGTGGCTGAAATCGTAGAACGCGAGGACGCAAAGCTCGCCCTGGAGGGCTACCGGTCACTCCGAAGCGCTTTTTATGCGACACGAAGTTTTTATACCCCCGGTCAAAAGTGGATTGACCGGACGGATGAAAAGATTGCCAGCATGATGGCAAAGTTGCCGCCCTATTCTGAAGAAGAAAAGAAACAGACCTTTGAACAACGCAGAGAAAAGGCTCTGGACATTCTGAAAAAACCATTGAAACCCGATCCCTTCTGGTCCATTGTCATGGAGATTGGTTTCCTCGGGTGGGTTGCAGGGGTGTTACTCTTCATCTTCAAGGCATTTCGGAGGGGTGAGGGGAGCAGGGTTATTGTCAAACAAGGGCTCTTGTGGGGCGGTATCGCCATCGTCTGTTATACCCTTTGGGTCATTGGGATGATGCGGGCATGACGTAATGTGGGTGTGTGGTGACGAGGCGTGATGATGATTGTCTATAGTTTGATGGTTGTGGTAGGAATTGCGGGCATTGGTTTTTGTTTCTGGGCACAGGGAACTTTAAAGTCCCCTTACGATGTCACTGCCGTGATTCTGCTTCCCTTCAGTCTCATCCTGGGACTGATCGGTGTTCTTCTCTTGTGTGTTCCCAAGTTTTTTGGTTAATCATTTGCAAATATTTTTTTCGTTCCTCTTTGATTTAGAAAAATGGACAAAAAAGGCCCGAAGCATTGAAACAATGCCCCGGGCCATTTGAGATTAGACGGACTGTTTATTTTGCTGAACGATTATTCTTCTTCAACCAATATGCGCAGTATGGTTTCTTCAAAGGCAATGTCTCCTGCTGCGTGGGTGGCTGTGGTATGGAGATAGCGCAAGCGGACGGTAACTGCCGTTACGTTCGCGACGATGACTTGGTCACGACTTCGGAAGTCAAACTCTGCACCCGGCCGCGCTCCGGCACCGATGCCGACGCCAATATCGCCTGCGGGAGGAAGAAGGCTGCCAGAGAAGACCCGAGGGCCTCTTCCGTCGTTGATCTCGACCTCCAGGGCCAGTTCATCCTGGGTCCCGAAGTTCGCTTCGCTGACAACGCCGCGGAAGCGGATCTGGTTGGCCCCATCATCAAACTGCCAACGCTCTGTTGCCACAATGATGCCCTGGCTCGGGTCAATCATCTCGGTAATGAGTTCCTGGACAAACAGGACGTGTTCGCCCACCGTGTGGCCGATGGTATCGACCGTTAGGCCTGTAGCGTTCGCGACAAAAATCTCCATCGGTATATGCATTTCAGCGATGCCGAAAATTTCGGCCCCGAAACGGGGGTCCTGATTGAAAATCATCAATAAATCACCAATGACAAAAGACGGAGGTCTGCCCGTTAAGGGGTCTCCTGCGTCAATATGCTTGATTTTACCGCTTGCAACGTTTTCAGAAAGTTCAATGACAGATTCGATGTCGGTAATCAAATATTCGTTGCCCGTTGCGTCCACATAGGTGTGGCCAGCCGATTTCAGTGTCCCACCCGCATAAACTGGATAGGTATTCCCACCCTGGCGAATCCCGGCGCGTTCGAGAAAATCTGCCGGCAGGTGTGCGGCGTGCACCGCATAGGCCTCTTGAAGGTACTTAAAGTAGTTCGCCTCCATGATGTTATAGGCTGTGGGGTTGCGGGTTGCAGGCGCAGTGGCATCGGTACGACCGGCCTCACTCGTACTGAAGAGCGACCTGGCAGCGCCTTGCCGATCAAAGCTGATGTCTCGAAAAGTTGCGTTAATATCGAGCAGACGATCAAAATTGTCTGCGCCGATACCTGTTGCTGCTTCACCGTCCTGTCCAAGCGCCGATGAACCGCTGATCCTGAGAGATTCCCCGTTGAGCAGAAGTGGAAAAGTAAGAGTTTTTCCAGTCACCGTAATCGTTTTTTTATCGACATCAATGTCCCACATCGGGCCCTCGGTCGCAAATGGTTCGACGGGTTGTTTTAAAGTTAAGACCGTTCCATCAATCAGGACGGCACTCTGGCCGAAGGCCTGAACGCCGGGAAATCCCATGACCGTAAGAATCCCGGCCAGAGTGAGCGTTCTGAGCAGATTGAACGTCTTATTGGTATTGATGTGCTTGGTTTGTGTTTTTGTTTTAATCATAATAAAGCCCTCCTTAAGTCTTACTTTGGATGATGTCGGTTTATACGGATACCTTGTTATTTCAGCGCCAGGACTGCCTTTTTTCTCGCCAATGACCTTCTGGTGATCAGGTTGCACTCCAGCTTTTTACGACGTA
>JBHHWW010000095.1:0-5411 GCA_046756725.1 Nitrospiria bacterium
AGTTCCGAAGGTTGACATAGGGGATCTGGAACAATCTCCCGATGAATTTCCCCAACTGTTCCTCTGTGAGAAAACCGAGTTTGACCAGGCGGCTTCTGAGGGAAAGGTTTTCCTCGCGGGCTTCTTCTTCTGCCCGTGTCATGTTTTCCCTGGAGACAAGGCCTTCTTTAATCAGAGCCTGTTTCAACTGGGCAAGCAGGGTTTCGTTCATCATTCCCTGTTCGAGTGTCCGGGTTGGCATTTGATCCTTTCGTCTCTTAAGTGGTTATTTTAGGTGCTGTTTCACCAGTGACATCAGCGCGTCCATATCAAAGGGTTTTGTTATATATTCGTCCGCACCGGTTTGTTCTCCCATCTGCGCGTCTCTGTCCTGCGTCCTTGCGGTCAGCATAATCACGGGTATTTTTTTATAGGTTTCATCGAACTTCAGCAGGCGACAGACTTTATATCCGTTCATCTTCGGCATATTCACATCCAGCAGAATTAGGTGAGGTTTTTCCCTTCTGGCCTTGGCCAGGCCTTCTTCACCATCCTGGGCCTCTAGGGTTTCAAAACCTTCCAATTCAAGAGAAAATTTGATTGACTCAACAATATCCGGCTCATCATCCACGATGAGCACTTTCTTTTTATTCACTGTTTGTCTCCCCTGCTGTCTTTCAGTTCAGTCCTGGGAATGCCCAATAATTCTTGTATTTTTATGACCAGCTCATCCATCTCAAAGGGCTTGTAGATCACATTATCGGCCTGACTGAATGCGCCGAACATCTTTTCACGGTCCGGGTCCTGATCCAACTTTCTGGCAGTCAACAAAATAACAGGCATTTTATTTGGGATTCTGCCGGAAGCGACATCTTCTTTAATCATCTTGGATACCCGATATCCGTTTTCCTTTGGCATCATTACATCCATCAGAACCAGGTCGGGTGCAACGGCGCGAACAGCGCCCAAGGCTTCCCAGCCGTTTCTCGCGGTGCTGACATCGTAGTTTTCCTGTTCGAGATGGTATCGAATACTCTCCAAAATATCGGGTTCATCATCGACGATAAGCACTTTTTGTTTGTTCATTTCCCCTCCTGTCTTCTTCATATGATTCGGTTGCCCTGGAAACGAGGTCTTTTCCTGTCTCTCCCTCTTCTGGATAAGTTACGGGTCCCATGATGCTTGGGACAGAGAGTTGAACCTCCTTCAAAAAAACTTTGTTCAGAAAAAAGAGCCGCTCCAGTCGTTCTTTTACGGTCATTGCGCCTACTTTTGTTGTTCCCGGCAAGAGGCAAAGCATTCGTTCAAATGCAGGTTGCGCAATAATAAAATCTGAATCACGCGGCAGTGCCTTTCTGATAAATTCCGTGGCCCGCCGCAAGCGCTCATCGATAGATACCTTAACACTGGGTCCTTCTGGTCGGAGTTTGACGAGAAACATTGAAAAAACGGCATGGTCCCGGATTTCCCGGATTTCAGATTCCAATGCCGCCATTTCAACCGCCTGCTTTGTAAAACAAGGAATTGTAAATGAAAATCGACACCCCTGACTGATCTTGCTTTCCACAGAGATTCGCCCACCCTGTATTTCCACCAGTTCCCTCGCAATGGAAAGTCCGAGTCCGGTTCCTTTGACCGTTTGCTCAAGGGAGTCTCCGGCTTGATAAAATCGATCAAAAACACGAGCCTGATCTTCTGAAGAAAGTCCGATTCCGGTATCTGTCACACGGATTGTGACTTCGCCTCCTGTCTCCTCTAGAAAAAGGCTGACGGCTCCACCGCCGGGCGTAAATTTAAGTGCATTGCTCAGAAGATTACAGAGTATTTGTTCCATCCGTTTTGGATCTGCATAGACCGCGGGGACAGAGGGGTGCGGGGTCGCCTTCAAAGTGATTCCTTTTTCTTCCGCCTGCGCCTGAAAAATATTAATCATGTTTTCAATCAATGTATTGAGCTTGACTTCTGAAAAGTGCATTTCTAATTTCCCGGACTCCAATTTAGATAGATCAAGAATATCGTTGACCAATTCAGCCAGGCGATTAATATTCCTGGACGCCATTTTTAAAAAACGTTCCTGATCCTGATTGAAGAGACCTGCTTTTCCCCGGACTAAAATTGAAACGGCATTTTTTATGGAGGTCAGGGGTGTCCGCAGTTCATGAGAGACATTTGAGACAAATTCTGACTTCATGTGGTCGATCTTTCTCAGTGCTTCATTTCCTTTTTTCAGGGTCTCTTCCGCCTCCTTCAGCTTGGTAATATCGGTGACAAATGCAAAAATCTGCAGGGGAAAACCTTTCCGGCTACGGACCGTTGTCGCGTTGAATAAAACAGCGAGGGTGTCCCCATTCTTTCTAAGAAGGCTCGTTTCAAATATTTGCTGATCTGATGAAACAATACCGCCCATTTCTGTAAGAAAAGAATCCTGCATCCTCTCATTAATTAGTTCCTCGGGTTTTTTCGATAAAACTTCTTCTCGCTGATATCCCAACATCCTGCATAAAGAGGCATTCAAGTCGATCGTTTTTAATTTGAGATCGAACATCCAAAAGCCTTCTGTTGTCGTGTTGATAATGGTTCTGTATTTTTCCTCACTTCTCTTGAGGGCTTTTTCAGTCCTTTTTCGACGGTGTTCGGTTTGGTACAGTTCGAGGGCATGGTTCATTGTTTTGAAAACAATTTCCGGTGAAAGTTTTCTTTTCAAAAGATAATCGCTGGCGCCTTCCTTCATCGCAGCGACGGCAATTTCTTCATCTCCCTGCCCCGTCAACAGGATGATCGGACATTTTAAACCCTGCTCCCGAAATAGTCGCATCACTTCAAGACCCGTATGTTCTCCCAGGTGATAATCAATGAACATCAGGTCGTATTTTTGATTCTCAATCAGCGATTCAACCTCCGTAAGGTTGATCGCGTGGTCGATGGCCAGTGTCGTTTCTGGAAATCCTTTTTTGATGCAGCGCCGGGTCAAAAAGGCGTCGTCCGGCTCATCATCTACAATGAGCGCTTTGATCGATTCAATCATCGTCCCTGTCCTTTATTAACCGCGTTTACTCTTCACTTTTTTCTGAGTGGGAGAAAAAAGTTCGGGATTATTTTTTCCGCTGATTAAAAATTTTGTGGCTTCGTCTGCCGTAATGGGTTTGCTGATGAGATATCCCTGGACTTCATCACATCCAAGGGACTTGAGGACTTTCAACTGTTCTGCGGTTTCAACCCCTTCGGCAATGACGCTCAGCTTCAGGCTGTGCGCCATGGCGATAATGGCGGTTACAATGGCGAGATCATTTGTATCGCTGCACACATCATCGACAAAGGATTTGTCGATTTTCACCGCTTGAATCGGGAGGCGTTTGAGATGGCTTAAAGAGGAATATCCGACCCCGAAATCGTCGATTAAAATATCAACCCCCATCCGATGCAGCTGATTGAGAGAATCAATCCGGGCCTCCACGTTGTCCATTGCGACGCTTTCTGTGAGTTCCAAACCCAAAGAGGCTCCCGAAATATCTTCTTCCTCCATGATTTTTGAAAATAGCGCGATGATGTTTTCCTGTTTGAGCTGGTGGCCTGAAAGATTAACGCCCATACGAATCGCGGGCAGTCCTGCTTCCTGCCACATTTTTTGCTGGGCGCAGGCCGTGCGCAAGACCCATTCTCCAATGGGAATGATCAAGCCGGTCTCTTCCGCCAGAGGGATGAACTCCAGAGGCGCAATCAACCCAAGATCCGGCGACTGCAAGCGCAAGAGCGCTTCCATCCCGGTAATCTTCCAAGTATGAATATCAATCTGAGGTTGATAATGAAGGACAAATTCTTTGTCTTGAAGGCCTTTCCGCAGTCGATTTTCCATTTGGAGACGATTGGATCGACGGGCATTCATTTTTGAGTGATAGAACTGATATCGCGTTCCCCCGCGTTTTTTGATCTCAGACATGGCAACATCCGCTTTTTGAATGAGATTTTCCGGGTCCATCCCGTCTGAAGGATAAAGACTGATTCCGATCGAAACACCGATAGCGCATTCCTGATTTTGGATGGTAAACGGGCGAGAAAGCGTCGCGATGATCTTTTTGGCAATTTGGCTGACGTCTTCTTTTTTTTCAATATTCTGAAGAATGATTAAAAATTCATCGCCGCCCAGACGGGCGGTCGTATCCATTTGACGCCCGGCGGATGAAAGTCGTTTGGCGACTTCTTTGAGCAGGAGGTCGCCCATATCATGGCCGAGCGCATTGTTCACATCATTAAAGCGGTCAAGATCCAGAAAGAGAATCGCAATCATCCCGGGATACCGCTGTGTTCTGACAATGGCCTGATCCATGCGGTCGAGCCACAACACACGATTCGGGAGCCCTGTGAGGGGATCGAAGCGGACACAACCATCCTCTTCCTGAAGCTTTTGCCGCAGGGGCAATGCATCATGAACGGCATGTGAGATGATCTCGGGAGAAAGATCTCTTTTTAAAATCGTATGACGGACGCCCTCCTTCACAACCGTTTGTGTCATGGCTGCGTCTTTCCGATCCGACAGAAGAATCATCGGAAAGGCTTTCCCATTTTTCCTGATTTTCAGTATTCGCTCAAGCCCTCTTTGTTCTCCCGCTTGATCATCCAGGAGTGCGATATCGTATTGTTTTTTTTTCAGAAGTGATATGGCATCGTCAAGGGTCTGTGCGTGGTCGATGACCAGAGAAAATTCTTCAAGCCCTTTTTTGAGCATATGGGTTGTCAAAAGGGCGTCTTCCTGATCCTCTTCGACAAGGAGAAACTTGATATACATTTTAGACCTCCGAAATATGACTTGTTGTTGATTTTTGTTTTTGATACAGATCACACGGCAACTTCACGATAAATGTGGCGCCCTGTCCGGGAGCGGATGTTGCCGTCATTTCCCCTTCATGCCGCCGGACAATCTTGTTGCAGATGGCGAGTCCGATGCCGGTCCCCTGATATTCTTTCCGACCATGCAGGCGTTGAAAGGGTTTAAAAATACGGTCCAGATATTTTTCGTCAAACCCGATGCCATTGTCTTTCACCCGAATCTCGATCAGTCCGTTTTCGTTCGGTACATTTTCTACCGAAATGCGCGGCGCTTGATCTTTTTGTTGGTATTTCAGGCCGTTTCCAATCAGGTTTTGGATCAGATGGTAGATTTGTGTCCGGTCTGCCTTGATCCTCGGCAAGTCGCCAATTTCGACCCGCCCTTTTGAGCGGGTGATTAAATCATCCAGGTCATTTATCACTTCCCCGGCGACCTCATTTAATTCGACGGATTGAAAAGATTTGGCCTGCGTCGTCACCCGTGAAAGGGAAAGAAGGTCATCGATCAATCCCTGCATCCGTTCTGAAGACTGTTGTATGCGATCCAGAAAACCCACGCCGTCTTCATCCAGCACCCCACGATAATCTTCTTTCAGGATACTTGAGAA
>JBHHWW010000096.1:0-5293 GCA_046756725.1 Nitrospiria bacterium
AGGATTTTCCGGCAGCCGTGTTGATAAAAAAACACGAAACAGGTTCTAATATATTGATATATATAGCAAATTAACAGTTATTTAAATATACGATATTCGGTTTCAGGAAGCAGATTGTTTTGACTTTATAATTATATCTATGTTAGCATCCTGCTAATTTTTGCTCGTGTGAGCACCAGTATTTGAAAGCCATTTTTCAAATACCCTCTACACATTAGAATAAAACAACACCTGTTTTTTGATGACTGTTGAAGAGTAAGCCAATGTTGAATGCTTCCCCTAAATTCGATTGCTCTCGAAAAGTAAGGATTTTAAGATGTCCGAAGCACAAGCGCACATCCCAGTGCAGAATGATAATGGGAAAAACGAAAGGTCCCCCTCTATCGATGAAACTTCTCAACTTTATGAAAAATTAAAACCCGTTCACCAACTTTTTGCCAATCTGGGTGAATCAGGCCTTGATTCCCCTGGTTTTTCGCGTCTTCTGTTTGAAAAAATTCTGGAGGTTATGCAAGCGGATCTCCTCGTCCTTTTTAGATGGAATCAGGAAACAGAAGACTGGGAACACATTTTTCACCATGGTATTCCGAAACACCTCATAAAAGACGAACGCCTGCCCCGTGCATGGCAATCGCTTCCAACCATCGTACAACAGGAAGGGACAGACCTTTTTTCTGATGATATTGCCAAGGAGAGACAATTCATTGGTCAAATCATCAGGGGATTGAATTTCCATTCTTTTGCCGGAACCACCATTCACTCGGGTGAAAATATCCATGGGTCTCTTTCAATTGCTTACCAGGATACAGAGGCATTGGATGCAAGTGATCGAACCGCCTTTTTATTGTTATCAAATTTAATCGCGCCATTTCTCCATTGCCCTCCGGTAGAAGAAACTTCCGTACAAACAGAAAAACGTGCCACGCTGTCTGCCTCAATTGATTTAAACAACCGCATACTGTCCTGTAATCTACTATTTTCAGACTTGCTAGGATATGAACAGGATCAACTCCCTCAAAAATCATTCTCAAAACTTTTGACTGGAAAAAGCCGCTCAACCTATCTCAAGTCTGTCCAACAACTACGTCAGAGTGATCAGGAACTTCCTTCTTTCATGTTGGAGGTCAATCGTCAAAAGGGGAAAAAGAGAACGCTCTTGACCTCTTTGTCATTGATAAAAATGGAAGATGCTCCAAATTATATTGAGTTAACTGCAGAAGACGTCACTGAAATCTCCTCCCTGGAAAAAGATCTTCTCTGCAAAGAAGTCCTTCTTGAGATTTCAAAAAGACCTTCTTTTCATCTGGGGGATTCGATTGATGAAACGGATGTTTTAAAAGAAACCATCGAGGAAGTATTCACCTTATTGGCAAACGATGGCGGCATTTTATTCCGGCTTGATGAAAAAAAACAGCAACTTGTTTTGGTATACCATCAAGGCCTTCCCGCAGAAAGGACTGAACAGCTTCAAAAACAGGGCATCCAAAAAGGAGACCACATTTTGTGGAGGATTGTTGAAAAGAAGAGTCCTATTCAACTTTCCTCGAAATCAAAAGAGTCTCCACTGCAAAAGCGGCAGGTCGGCGAAGAGGGAATGCTTTCCTATGAGGCCGTCCCCATACAATCTGAAGATTGTCTATGGGGAATCCTGGTTTTTTTCAGCCAAAAAAAAACAATTCCTGAAGTAGAAATGAACAGACTTTCCAGCATTGGGAAAGCGCTCGGACAAGTGATTGATCGCGTTCGTTTTTTTCGAGAAATACAGCAACAAATTGAAAACCTGACAACTCTGAGCCAAGCAAGCCACACAATCACAAAAAGCCTTCATTTAGAACAAGTCCTTGCTTCCATCTCAAGCACGCTTAAAAGGATGATCGGCGCAAGTAATGGGTATATATTCCTCGGAGATGACAAACGCCACTTTTTATCAGGGGTCGCTGCATCAGAACAACAAAATGATGCTATCCGAAAATTCGAATACAAAATGAATGGTGATTTCCTCGTTTCTCTGACCGCGCGCGAACGTCACCCCTTTGTCATAGAAAACGCACCACACGATGCACGGGTTGATAAAAAGTGGATGAAAATTTTCAAATCCCGTTCATTGCTGTCCATTCCAATTATCAGCAAAGACCGGCTCATAGGTGTCATCCTTCTCGATGAATGCCGGTATTTCAGAAAATTCTCAGAGGGAGAAATCAAAAAAGTGGTTGCCATAACAGGCCAGATATCCGTTGCGATTGAAAATGCAATCCTTCACCATTCAGTCAGTCGACATCGAGACCGTCTGCAAACCCTGTCTTCAGCTATTGTCAACATTCAGGAGGAAGAACGTCGGAGAATTTCCAGGAAACTTCGCGTCGATGCAGGGAAAACATTTTCCCTGCTCCAAAAAGATTTAAAATGGTTGGAAGAAAAGATTGAAGCGCCTTCAGATGAAATGAAAGAACAACTTTCAAAAATGCAAACGCAAATAGAAGCAACATTTGACACTTTGAAAACACTTTCAAATGACCTTCGCCCGCCAATGCTGGATGAATCCGGCCTTCTTGAAACCGTTAAATCACATATTCAGGAATTTGAATCCCAGAATGAGTCAAAGGTTCATCTGCAAACGTCTGGTTTACCGAAGCGGTTTTCAGCCCGCATCGAAATCCTCTTCTTCAGAATCATCCAGGAGTCCCTTGCAAATATTGCCAAACATGCTTCAGCGGAATCCGTTATTATTGCGCTTGAGAAGAGAGACCCTTATATCCACCTTCACGTCACGGATGATGGCAAGGGATTTGATGTAAAACGATACTTCTCTTCACCGCTAGTGATCCGAAAAGGAATTGGTATTCTCGGAATGAAGGAAAGAATTGAACTGGCAGGAGGCACTTTTTACATTGACTCAAATCCCGGACAAGGAACCCGAATCTCCATCAGAGTCCCCATCGTAAAAAGAAATCCATAGGATAAAATCAAGATATTAAACTCCTGAAGCCAAACAACCAGGTTGCGGCACGGGGGCCTTACCCACATCCACACAGGGGGGCAGTTGGCCTTAAAATCTGATTCCCCCATCAGAAGCTACTTCGGCCGTTTTAAGTACCCTTCCACAAAAAGGTCGATCTCACCGTCCATCACAGCCGTGACATTCCCTTTCTCTATTCCCGTACGATGGTCCTTTACCATTTGGTACGGTTGGAAGACATACGAACGAATCTGATTCCCCCAGCCAATCTCTTTTTTTTCTCCGGTTAGTTTCTGCATTTCCGCTTCTTTTTTATCTTGTTGTAATTCATACAATCGGGATTTTAAAACATTCATCGCGATGATTTTATTTTGGCGTTGTGAGCGTTCATTCTGACACTGGGTGACAAGACCGGTCGGGAGATGTGTCAGCCGTATTGCGGAAGAAGTTTTATTGACATGTTGTCCTCCCGCACCGCTCGCACGGTAGGTATCGATTCGAAGGTCTTTCTCATCAATCACAATATCCGGGTCATCGGAAACTTCTGGAGAAACAAAAATCGAAGCAAAAGAAGTGTGTCGTCGCTTGGCTGAATCAAAAGGAGAAATACGGACCAACCGGTGGATACCAACTTCGGCTTTAAAATAACCATAGGCATAGTCTCCCTTGACCAGAAAAGTCACACTTTTGATTCCTGCTTCCTCTCCTGGGATAAAATCAAGTGTTTCGGTCTCAAAGCCTTTTCTTTCAATCCATCGAAAATACATCCGGCTCAACATTTGCGCCCAATCCTGAGATTCGGTGCCACCTGCACCGGGGTGGATAGTGACAATCGCGTTGTTAAAATCTTTTTTCCCGCTAAAAAGTGCCTCAATCGTCAGCGTATCGACTTTTTTCTGACATTCTCTAAGGGCGGATTCAATTTCGTTTTCAACAGACAAATCCTTTTCTTCCCGGCTCAATTCAATCAGTAGCGTGGTTTCTTCGAGCATCTCCTGAATTTCATCCCATTGTTCCAGTTCTTTTTCAAGTTGAGACTTGAGTGTCATCACCTTTCGGGCTTCTGCTGAATCGTTCCAGAAATCAGGAGACGTGATTTTTAACTCAAAAGACTTTAATTTATTTTCAGTTGAAGCGAGGTCAAAGATGCCTCCGAAGCTGGGCCACCTCAGATTGAATCGATTTAAGTTGTTCTTCTAGCTCATAGAACATGATGTTTCCTCCTTTTCAGCGTCGTACGAATTAAAATAATGAGGATGGTGATACTGCAAAAAATAGCGAAAAAATCGCCATAGGTGGTGTAGAGTGTTTTCCGGTATCCAGGCCGAAGTTGCGCTGTCTCTGCGGCTTCTACAAAAAGTGAAGTTGTATTGGTCGCTCGACCATAAGCATCGATAAATCCGGAAATACCGGTATTTGCTGACCTTGCAAAGGGGACACGGTTTTCAATGGCCCTGAAAGAAACCATGGCAAAGTGCTGGAAAGCTGCAGCAGATCGCCCGAACCAGGCATCATTGGTCATCGTCGTCATAAAGTTGGCGCCCGTTTTTACAAAGTCTCGTACAATCTCTGGGAAAATGACCTCAAAACAAATAACCGTTCCAACCTGAACGCCGCCGGTTTCCATTACGACAACCTTCTCACCGGGAACAAAATCACCAATGCCTGTCACCAGTTTTTCGATAAAAAAAAGTACCTTGGAAAAGGGAACATATTCCCCGAATGGCACCAGGTGCATTTTGTCATATCGAAAAAAGCGCTTTTTTGAAGAAGACAAAAGATAGGCGCTATTTAATAGTGACAATTTCCCAGATTCTTCCTCCTTGATTGCAGGTGCACCAAACAAGAGATCGAATGAACCTTCCTGGATAAACGACAGAAAGTCACTTTGTATCTCCGGTTCATTTTCATAGATAAAAGGGATCGATGCCTCCGGCCAGACAACGAGCGATGGACGTAACAAGGCATCTCCTTCCCCGTTCACCGTGTCCTTTACTTCTGTAAACGTTGATAAGGTCAGTCTTTTGTAAATTTGAAGCGTCTTCTCCCGGAAAGCCGGATTCCATTTCTGATCTTGTGCGATATTTCCTTGTATAACTGAAACAGAGATGGTTTTTGAATTACTCATTGGTTGTGAAAGACGGACAATGCCATAACCGTAGGTCATAAAAATGACTGAGAGGGCGATGGCCAGTTCTTTCCATGCAATCCCCTGCTTGAGAAACCCTGTTTTGATGAACCAATAAACCGCTCGATTGAAAAGAATAATGACAAAAGCAACGATGTAAATACTTCCGACATCTGCAATCTGAATCATTTCCAGAAAGCGGGATTGGG
>JBHHWW010000097.1:0-5092 GCA_046756725.1 Nitrospiria bacterium
GCCTATACAAGTCCAAAGGATGCAGTGTCATAAGATGCCGACGATGGTAGCACTAAACACATCATTATCCGGAAAGCCTCCGGGATGGTGTGGATATTTTGGATCAGGGAAAAAATTCGATCACAAACCTATCACAATTTTATCATTATCAGAAGTAATACTATGTTACCTAACCAATTGATTTTATTGGTGGAGCTGGAGGGGATCGAACCCACGACCTCCTGATTGCGAACCAGGCGCTCTCCCAACTGAGCTACAGCCCCGATCATTAGATGAAGAGAGGGGAGACTAGAACATTTAAATAACGTTGTCAATTTCAAAGCACAGTCCGAGATTGCGTTCACTAAAACATCCATATCTATTCCAATTCGTAAATTTGAACCCCAAATATCTGACACAATCAAATAATCCGTATGGATTTGGAATAGCATCGTTCTCTTTGGCACTGATATCGACATTCCTTCTATTTCGTTGATTTTATTTGCCTGATTCTAGTACAACTAATGCAATAGAATTTTTCTATGGAATTCATGAACGAAGGGCCTGTCGTACTGATGACAATGGTAGAAATAAACAAAGACAAGAGACAGAGGAATCGTTTTGAACAGCAACTACTTGTCCGTTTTGGGGAAAACCGTCATGACCATACTGGCGTAACATTTGATCTTTCTCCAGTGGGGATTTTTATCCGGTCAAGCTGTCTTTTCCCACTCAGAACCCACCTGGATCTTGAATTGACCCTACCAGACAAGCAATTAATTTATTGTTCCGGAAAGGTTGTCTGGGTAAAGCAGCTTTCGGTCAACAGCGATCAGCTTTTCCAAACGCAAGGAATGGGCATTCACCTAACAGAAATTCCTGATTCTTATCTGTTGTTTGCATCAACAGGCCGCTGCTAAATCTCATCGGCAGACAAAACCCTACACCCTTATTGGGGAGACAGGTTTTCGTCCCTTTTCGAAAATTATCTGATTGTCATGAATTCTATTAGAAAGATTGGTCAAATTTTAAAAGCCATGCCCGTCATCGAAGGTGCTGGCGTTCATCTAAAACGGGTTTTTGGTCATCCCGAAATCCCACATTTCGACCCTTTTCTCCTTCTTGACGATTTTCATTCGAGAAACCCGAATGACTACATGGCTGGCTTCCCATGGCATCCCCACCGGGGGATTGAGACCATTACATACATGATTCACGGAGCCGTTTCTCATCGAGACAGTCTTGGAAACAGCGGAGTGATTCAGGGCGGAGATATCCAGTGGATGACGGCAGGAAGCGGTATCATCCATGAAGAAATGCCAAGGCGGGCTGAAAACGAGCTCTGGGGTTTTCAGCTTTGGGCCAATTTGCCCGCATCACACAAAATGATGGCCCCTCGTTATCGAAACATAAGGGAAAAGGAGATTCCTGTCGTAAGCCCTCAGAACAACGTCACGATCAAAATAATCTGCGGTGAAGTAGATGGTATTAAAGGTCCGGTTCAGAAAATTATTACAGATCCTGAATATTTAGATATCACAGTCGGGCCAGAAACGGAACTCGATCTTTCCGTTAAGAAAGACCATACTGTGTTCGCCTATATTATCAAGGGAAAAGGTTATTTTGATAAACAATGTCAGCAACTTATTACTTCAGAGGAGCTTGCTCTCTTCGAGCCCGGGGAAATTATCAGAGTCAAAACCATCGAGGAAGGTGTCCGCTTTTTATTAATTTCCGGGAAACCCATTCAAGAACCAATCGCATGGCGTGGCCCCATTGTCATGAACCATCAAGAAGAGCTGGTCACTGCTTTTCAAGACTATCAGAATGGGACTTTCAGCAAAGGTTAAAAAGGGGATTCCCCGGTTGTGTTATACTTCGCATTTAAATGAAGGAGTCAACACATGTCAGATGAAAAAAAAGAAAACAAAGCGGCAAAAAACAAATCAACACATATCCCTCTTCGCATCATCAAGAATGAATCAGAAGAACTGGCCGAAGAGATGCAAAATATATTTGACGAAGACAAAGTGACCCATAAATACGGAACGAGCGAGCCGGAACGGGATTGAACCGACTTTCTATTTCACTGCGATGGCAAACGGGTCAATTTCAAGTGTTTCTTTCATCCAACCCCAGAAAGGCGAAAGAGCGGGGCGATCTCTATTGCTTTGAGATTTACCTTTTAGAAATTTTGCCATTTGCGCCGCAACCAAATCCTCTGCTTCCTTATTTCGACCTGCCATCACAAGTGAATAGACCCGAAAGCCAAATGCATCTTTTTGTAGGTTTGGATTTTTTTCTGCTTTTCTCAGCGAATCTGCTGCAGCATCATAGTCACGGGCGGCAATCTGCTTCAGGCTGGTTTGTACCTGCATCATAGGGTTTTCCAACTCGTTAGGACTGAGATCCGCCAAAATCCTTTGAATATCCGCATTGCTCCCCAACAGCCAGAGGGCAAGCGTTTCCAAGGGAGATTCTGTCAAAACAGTGTGCAGATCGGCAATTATCGGCTCTCCCCCCCGCCTCAAGCCAAACCACTGTCGATGAAGAATCTCTTGGAATTTGAAATAAGGGACGGAATTTGCTCTGGTCTGTGCGGGCCAAAGTTGACGTATAAAATCACTTTGAAGAAATCGGTTAAGCGACTCCTGGGTATTAATCCATTGGTCAATCAGTTTCACCAGCGCCATCCGTCGCCCCGTCGCGGTTTGGATTCTTTTTGGAAAGTCGTCAACAAGCGGTGGCGTCCCCCGCGTAATTTCATTTAAGTAGTCTGCATCTCCGATGAAAAGAGCGCCGAGTTGCTCGGGGCGTTCAAATCCAAGATCGTTTAACTCCCTGGCAACGATAGTGTCCTGCCATTGCGCTTTGAACGACTTTTCAGAGACAGGTCCCTTGGCATGGCGTGTTCCGACCATCATCAGGTCAAGCCACTGCCCGTGCCAGAGAGAGCAATCCTCGAAGACATCACAAAAAGCGCGGAGAATGGCCTTGACGCTCTCAGCACTGAGGGCATGCAAGGGCAGCCAGTAGGTCACCATCCCGCCTTCATTTAAGCGATCATAAAGAAGGCGGAAATATTCCCGGGTGTAAAGATTGACCACGCCTGAAATCTCCGGCGGCGGGGGTTCTGCCGTAATCAGATCAAACTGTTTGTCTGTTGTTTGGAGGAAATAGCGCCCATCCTCAATATGAACCCGGACACGGGAGTCTCTCAGAGGATGCGTGGCCGCATCGGGAAAAACGATGTCATTCATCTCTAAAATATCTTGTGAAATATCCACAACGTCAATTTCTTGAAGCGCCCGTGTATCGGTCAATGCTTTTGCCGTACTCCCGATGCCGTATGAAATTAAGAGTGCGGTCTTCGGGTCAGGATGGACTGCCACGGGCCAATAGACAAAAAGCTTCATATACCGTCGAGAGCGGAAATCAGAACTCGACATTGAATACGAATCGGTCAATAAACGATAGGAAAGAGGTTTTTCCATCCATTGCTGCTCGAGGTAACTGATTGTTTCGATGCGACCTTCGCGAACCCCGGCAATGTGTCCCTCTTCCTCAGGGGAAAGGAGACGTTGGATGGGCACCAAAAGGTGTTTTTCCTGCATTGCGCCACTTGGAAAGAACAGGATGCTGAGCGCAAAGAATATAATGCACACGTAGGCAACACGGGATATTTTAGGCTGAGTCGTCATTAAAAGCAGTGCCATGCCGCCATAAATGGCCGTCACCAGGAAGAGGGACTTTTCCATTCCGAGGACCGGCAGAAAAAAGAATCCGGCACAAAAAGCCCCGAGCGCCGCCCCGCACGTGTTCGAAAATGTGAGAGAACCAGTCGTTGCCACATCCGATTTTGAAGTCTTCCGAAGCGCTGTTCCCAGGACGGTAAAAAAGAAACCGGATAAAAACGAAACAGGAAACATCAAAGGGATGCCGATGGCAAGAATATCCCATGTGTTTGAGATGACAACATCAGTATAGGGCGCGACAACGAGGGGGAAAACCGCATAAACAAGCACGGAGAAAAGGCCGAGCAGAAAAGCGATGGTGGCGATTTCCTGAGAAAGTCCAGGCCAGACACGTGTTAAAAAGGAAGCAACGAATCCTCCGAAAGCGATTCCGGCAAGGATGATGGTAAGCATCAGAGAAAAGGACGTGGAGTGCCCTGTCACAAATAACATTAAAAAACGAAACCAAATCACCTCCAGGGCAAGTAGGGAAAACCCGGCCAGGAATGCAGCGCATAGATAACGCCAGGCCGCTGAAGGACTTTGGATGAACTTATTGGGAGGGTTTTGAGGCGATTTTTCTTTATTGAGTCCCTGTCGTTTAGAACTCGCTCGAGAGCCCTGCTTTGCGATGCGCCATGCGGTGGCAAAGACAATTAAATTCAATATACCTGCGAACCAGGCAGTCGCCCGAACCCCGAGGGCACCCACCAGTAGAAACTCGGCCAGTAAGACGCCGAATACGGCTCCGAGTGTATTCCAGCCGTAAAGTCGTCCTAAGACCCGCCCAAAAAATGGATCAAATTTCGAGAGGGCTTTCGTCAGGAGGGGCAATGTCATGCCCATTGCTGTGGAAGGAATCAAAAGAAGCAGGAAGGCAAAGGAAACCCGCAATGGATTTAGAATCCAGGGCCGTTCTAAAAAAGGATGCAACCAAGGGGCAAGGAGCTGCCCCAAGTAGGGCAACAGGTAGACAAGTGAAATACCCGTAACTCCAATGATCAGCTCCAGAAAAGCATAAAGACGGATCGGGTTTTCGAATCTTCCGTCTTCTTTGGCAGCCAACATATTTCCGAGTGCAATGCCCCCCATAAACCCGGCGAGAACCAGGCCGGAGGCCCAGACACTGTTCCCAAACGCAAGCCCCGCCTGCCGGAACCAGAGGGTCTCAAACATCAGAGCGGTTGTCCCGGAGATGAAGAAGATGACACAGAGAAGTGATTGCATCAGGTTTCGAACGATTCCATGAGAAAGAATATCTTTGGCTTAAAAACAGGGAGGGATGTTATCGCATCGGCTTCAAAGGGTCAATTTTTCTCATCGTTCAATTCACTGCTCCACTTTATTTGCACAATCAATACAAAAAAATGATGTTGGAT
>JBHHWW010000098.1:0-5079 GCA_046756725.1 Nitrospiria bacterium
ACCGCTTTGTCTGATGCCCAAAATGAACGCCTGCTTCCAATAACTCGTCGATTTTAACAATTGCCATTTTTTACCATTCTCCTTTTCATTGGTCTTATCCTCCGCTCCATTTAACAACAACCATGGGGAACCTGCACCGGGAAAAAACAGGGACCAGCCCCACTTACTGGAACGTGTGTTTTTTGCCTCGTCGGTCGAAGATACCAACTCCTCCCGAACGGACAGGGCACAATATCATATCCATTGATAACATACAAAAAAAGGGGAGAGACTTTCGCCCCTCCCCTTTTTTTAGCTGAATAATGGGTATTATTCTCTGTTCCCGAGGCTTCTCTCATATAAAAGGACTAACCACGCCTCCTCCTCAGTAATCACGCTCCCGACCATCGGCATCATGGCTGTTCCGGGGATTCCTTCGCGAATAACCCAGAACAACTCACCATCCGTCCGCATTGCATGAAAAGCGGCATTGGTAAAATTCCGAGGAGAGGGATCCAGTCCAGGAGCGGCCAAACCATCACCCCTCCCTTCCTTTCCATGGCAGGTGAAACATGTCCCTTTGTTCTGAAAGAGTTCCTTCCCTCTTGCGATATTCGATGCGCTTGACTCAAAAGGGTTCCTCAAAGACTGAATCTGCTTCATTTTCTCGGAAGGAACCCTTCGTTTGGATAAATCTGCCTCAGCCGCAAACGAGACCGAACAGAGAAGGATTACAGTGAAACTTAGCCAGGCAAATATTCTCAACACGCTTTATCGATCCAAAATCATGGAATATCGTGAAGGCTTCTTTCATAAAGAATAATCAACGCAGCCTCTTCCGAGGTAACAATCCCAGGCGCATAGGAGATCATTCCAGTTCCTTCACTGCCATTATGGATGACCCAGTTAAATTCACCATCCGATTTCTTCTTCAACCCGGGATTATGGAAGTTTCTAGGGCCCGGGTCAAGCGCCTGTCCTGCAATCCCATCACCGCGACCCTCATTGCCATGGCATGTAAAGCAGGTTGCTTTTCCTGTAAAGAGCTCCTTCCCTTTTGCGATATTTTCAGGGGTTGCTTTAAAAGGATTTTCCCATTCTCTTGCGTCTTCCATTTCATCAGCAGGAACACGGGGACGTAAAGGATCATCTTCCTTCCCCGGTTCTGACATGGCCATGCTGGCACCGAATGCCGCTGTCAACGCAAGTGCAAGTGCAAGTGCAAGTTTACCGAATTTCATTTATACCTCCTCAATTTAACTAAGTAACCGAGTTCGGCTTCGTTGATGCGGGGAAACAACAACCAATGCTTCCCACAATTGAGCTGTTGTTGATTAGGGACACCCGGAGGGAACAAATGGCCCCTAATCCTAAACTGTTTTTTTCGCTCTACCCTCTGATATCAAGGACAGCCCTCCTGGATAGCAGGTATATAATATATGGATTTACAATACTGTCAACCTTTTTTTTGAGTTGACAGTCAACCAGTCCGTGCGTAACATAACCCCGTTTTCGGTAGTGCTGGGTGCGGAAATCAACAAATGAGAATATTGCTGATCATCTCTTTTTCTGGAGTCTTTTCACTGGTCGCTCTTGGTTGTTTTCGACCTGTCCCTGAAGGGATGCTCGCAGTCCCAGCGGGAGAATTTGTCATGGGAAATGATCAGATTGATTCGAAAAACATTGCGGCGGAACACGGAATTGTAAAACCATGGTTTGTTGATGAAGGACCGGCACATAAAGTCTACCTACCGCTCTACTACATTGATCAATACGAAGTCACGAACATAGAATATGCTGATTTTATCAAAACTGAAAAACACCCCCCCCCGCCATACTGGGAAAATGGTTCCTACGCCAAAGGGGATGACCATTATCCAGTGGTGATGGTTCGTTGGGAAGAAGCACAAAATTATTGCCGGTCAAAAGGAGGACGACTCCCTAACGAGGCAGAGTGGGAAAAAGCGGCCAGAGGAGGCGACCAGAGAACATACCCCTGGGGCGCAACCTTTGACGCCCGGAAGGCAAACCTCGGAGGCCTGACAGGGGATCTCAAACCCGTGGGAAGTTTTCCTGAGGGAAAAAGTCCTTTCGGTTCTTTTGACATGATTGGAAATGTGTGGGAATGGACCTCTGACTGGTATCGGCCTTACCCTGGAAGCAGTTACAAAAGTGATCGATATGGAAAACCGTTGAAAGTTATCCGCGGCAACTCATGGTCACCCATCGGGCATTATGAGCCCGAGGTACAAAATGAAATTATGAAATACCACTCCACAACCACATTTCGACTTTTCGCCCCGCCAGACTCAACCATTACAGATGTCGGATTCAGGTGCATGCGTCCCAGCTAAAATAGGACCTCCCTTTTTTTTCTTATCATCCAAGCAATGCTTTCTTTTGAAATACCACTGATAAAAACCATTTCACTTAAAAAAAAACCTATTGCTCCCCTTGATCTCTTCCAAACTTTGGATTTCGGATCCCCTTCTTTCCTGCTGGATGGTTCTGCAGGAGGATGGTTTGATGGAAAATTTTCTCTTATCGGGACTTCTCCTTTTGGTATATTTCACAGCAAGGACGGCTTAAGTTACTTCTCCCATAATGGTTCTGAAAAAAATTTCAAATCCCACTCCAAAGGGAAGCCTCTCGATTTCCTTCAGACATGGCTTGATCTCTTCCAGGCGAAAAAATCTCCCGAAACATCGTTTTCTGAAATCCCCTTTTTACAGGGAGGTTGTGTCGGATTTTTAAGTTATGACCTGGTCCGGCAAATCGAAAAAATACCGCCCCCCCGCCATACTTCTCCCAAAATCCCGGACATCATCTTCCTCTTTATAAACCTCTTTATTGTCATCGACCAAAAAGAAACGTGCGTTCACATCATCTACAACCCGACGCCCGAAATTCAGATGGGAAACACCGAAGAAAAAATCCGCAAAAAAGGCCACGAAAAGATCAGAGAAATTGAAACAAAACTACTTATTCGACCTCAAAAAAGTCAGCGTCTAACGCTTGCGTCATCCCTTAAAACAAGGGCCGACTGTTCAGAATCGCAATACATCTCCATGGTGCATCGTGCCAAGTCCTATATTTCTGCAGGTGATATATTCCAAGCCAATCTTTCTTATCGCTTTACCGCTCAAGCACCTGAAGATGGTTCGCTATTCCAGATATACAAGCGCCTGTGGCAGCTCAACCCTTCTCCCTTTGCATCCTATCTTAATTTGGGTGACATAGAAATCGCCTCGGCGTCTCCGGAAAGACTGGTCCGGGTGACAAAAGGGCTTGGGGCAACGCAGATTGAAACACGTCCGATTGCCGGGACAAAACCCCGAGGCAAAAATCATGCGGAAGACAAGATAGCGATTTCATCTCTCTACCGGAGTAAAAAAGAGCGCGCAGAACATTTAATGATGGTTGACCTCGAAAGAAATGATATCGGAAAGATTTGTCGTTATGGCTCTGTCTCCGTAGATGCCATGATGACTCTGGAAAAATATTCTCATGTTTTTCACTTGGTCTCAAATATAAACGGGGAACTTTTACCGGAAACTTCTGCGACCCAGATCATCAAAGCCCTTTTCCCCGGAGGCACCATTACGGGTGTCCCGAAAGTTCGGTGTATGGAAATCATCGCAGAATTGGAAAAAAAGGCGCGTGGCATCTACACGGGTTCGATCGGCTACATCGGATTTGACGGAGAAATGGACCTCAATATTGTCATTCGGAGCTGGCTCCGTACAGGAAAGATAATGTCACTTCAAGTTGGGGCCGGCATTGTCGCCGATTCAGATCCACTCTCTGAATATCAGGAAACACGACAGAAAGCCTCTGCCCTGATCGAGGCAATTCATCCATGATCACCTTATTTTTTAGAGCGTTTGTACCTGATGTGGATTTACCTAAATAATCGTTTTGTCTCGGAAGATAAAGCAATGGTTTCTGTCTTTGATTCTGGATTTCTTTATGGAGATGGTCTTTTTGAAACTTTTCGCGCTTATTCGGGGAAAATATTCGCGCTTCAAAAACACTTGGACCGTCTTGCAATTTCATCAAAACAACTTCAGCTTTCACTGCCTCCAGATTCTATTCTTAAAAAACGCCTCAACGAGACACTCGAACGGAATCATCTCAAAGAGGCCATCCTCCGTCTAACCATCACCCGAGGGACCTGCCCCGCAGGATTTCGACCGGATCTCTGTGGGAAAACCACCCTGGTCATTTCAGCCCGTCCTGTCCAATATTTTCCCGATCAATATCGGAAAGGGGTTTCTTGCATCATCCTCGGCATCAAACGAACATCGCCTACCGGGATAGAGCCTTTTCCAAAATCACTGAATTTTTTGAACAACGTGCTGGGGAAGCTCGAAGTCCACCGTCGGAAGGCCTTTGAAGGGATTTTCCTGAATAAAAAGAACCAACTGACAGAAGGAACAATCAGCAATTTGTTCTGGGTCAAGGGAGATATTCTCTTCACGCCGTCGGAATCAGCAACAATCCTGAAAGGAATCACCAGAAATATTGTCATTGATCTGACAAAAAAAATTGGCCTTCGAGTGGCAGAAGGGCGATATCCACAAGAAGACCTCTTCAACTCAGATGAGGCCTTTCTGACCAGTACAGGCATTGCGCTGATGCCCATCACCTCAATGGAGGGGCATCCCATTGGCTCCGGACAACCAGGAAGAATCACACAGACACTCCATAAACTGTTTCAAGAATCCACTCTGGCGTTGTAGCATTTTCTGGAAACCGGATTTTTGAATGATTCAACTTTAAACTGAAATACGGCGTGCCGACAGTGGCAGAGGGGTGTTCCAAGCACGACTTCCCGATAAGATAATTCTGCTTAAGATCAATTCAACCAACAGGACATTTTTAATAAAACCGGTTAATACAAACAATGGCTATTCGGCCGACCTGACGTTTGCCGACCTTTTACACGACAACGCTATTTTCTCTCCGCATCCGAAATAGGCCAAAACTTGTGCCATCTGTTCAGGAAGCGGTATGATCCCCGCTTCCTGACTTAACGAAAATGACGACGATGGATGGGTGGAGGACCGAAGGGGCAATACCAGTAAGGGTCGTAGCACG
>JBHHWW010000099.1:0-5048 GCA_046756725.1 Nitrospiria bacterium
TGCGTAAATACTGGACGGTTTTTCAAGTCAACTGGCAGAATGCACTCCAATACCGGGGCCCCACATTCATCTCTATACTCGGAAACCTGCTTCACATCTCCGTTCTCCTTTATCTCTGGAATGCAATTTATCTCAGCGACCAGCGCCTGGGAAGCTACACCCTCTCCGACCTGATCACCTACTATATCCTCCAGCTCATCATCAACAGCATGGTCCTCTCCTACATCAGTTGGGAAATCAGCGATCAGATCTCAGAAGGATCCTTTTCAAATTTCCTTGTGAAGCCTGTCAACTATCTCCACTACTGGTTTACAATCAATCTTTCCGGAAAACTCTTTGAGGGCTTAATCATCCTGGTGGTCGGGGCCATTCTGTCGCTTATTCTCATCGCACAGGTTTCATTTCCAAGCAGCGGTTTGTCTCTTGTTTATTTTATGTTTTCAATGATCCTGGGCGGCCTTCTGGCCTTTGAATTCGACTTTGCAATCGGCATTCTTGCCTTCTGGATCGTGAAAGTGAATTCATTCAAGTACATGCTTCAATATACGATCTTTTTCCTCGCAGGGGCGCTGCTGCCCCTGGATCTTTTTCCGGAGTTTTTTCAAAAGATTACGAATGTCTTACCCTTTCGTTTTCTTGTATTCTTTCCCATTCAGATTTTCCTGGAAAAGGAAGCAAATCCCCTGCCCGGATTTCTGATCGCGACGGGCTGGATTATTTTTCTTTATATTCTTCTCCAATACGCCTTAAGGCGCGGGATTTCACGCTATGAAGCTGTCGGTCAATAAAGTGATAAAACAAATTGTCCGTTACTTCGGTCTTTATTGCTCATTTTTCAGCCATAACCTGAAGAATGAAATGATCTATCGGGCAAATTTTGCCATCAATGTCGGCATGGATATTTTTTTCATGATGATGAATGTCCTCTTTTTCTCTATTCTCTATGGAAACGTCGAGACCGTTGGGGGGTGGACCTTTCACCAGACCTTGATTCTGGTGGGAAGTGTTGGCATTGTCCGGGAACTTGCTTATCTCACTTTTCGAAAAGGATTTCTTGAGCTGGGAAACTATGTCCGCACGGGTAATTTCGATGTGATGCTCACCTCACCCATCACACCCGCCGCCCACCTGGCTTTTCGCCATGTTTCTCTCACGGACAGCCTCGGAGAAGGCTTGATGGGGCTCGTGCTTGTTGTGTACGGATTTTCACACATCACCGAGGTAAGCTTGATCAGTATTCCTTTTTATCTCTTGATGCTGATGAACTCGCTGGTCATCTATTATGCGCTCTGCCTCTTGGTCAACAGCCTGGTCTTCTGGCTTGTTAAATCACAGGAACTCAATACCGTGGTCTACTATTTTATCAACACGGCACGCTACCCGCGCGAGATCTACCACGGCCTGGGAAAGGTCTTCTTCACCTTTATCCTCCCAAGCAGTTTGATTGCAACAACACCGTCCGCAATCCTGGTCGGCCGTGCAGATCCCTCGCTGATTCTCATCTCGTTAAGCGTCGCGGGGGGCGGCTTAATCTTTGGACTCTCCATCTGGACCTGGAGTTTAAATTTTTACAGTTCGGCCAGTAGCTGAATCATTATTTAAATGGAAGGTATAAGGGCTAAGCTGTGCCTGCGATTAATGTCTCGCAACTAACAAAGACTTATAAAACCCATAGAAAGGAAGCCGGCTTGAGGGGCTCTTTTAAGGGGCTTTTCTCTCGGAAACTTCTCTATAAAGAGGCTGTAAAATCTGTCTCCTTTTCCCTGCAGGAAGGGGAACTTGTCGGTTTTCTAGGGCCAAACGGCGCAGGGAAAACAACCCTGCTCAAGATGCTCTCCGGGATACTCTATCCAAGCTCGGGAGCGGCGCGGGTTCTGGGCTTCACGCCTTGGGAGCGAGACCGTGCGTACCAGCGACAGTTTGCCATTGTGATGGGACAGAAAAATCAACTTTGGTGGGATCTCCCGCCCTCAGAGTCTTTCCTGCTGAATCGGGATATTTACGGGGTAAATCCCACAGGCTTCCAAAAGAGTCTTGACGAAATGGTCGAACTCCTCAACCTCGAAGATCTCCTGGACATTCCGGTGCGCCAGCTTTCTCTGGGGGAGCGGATGAAATGCGAACTGGTCGCGGCGCTTCTGCACCAACCCCGGGTCCTCTTTCTGGACGAGCCGACCATCGGACTTGACGTCATCTCCCAGGAAAAAATTCGATCGTTTATAAAGGAATACAACCGCCTCAAAAAAACGACCGTCCTCCTTACAAGCCATTACATGCAGGATGTTGAACAACTCTGTAAACGGGTTCTTGTGATCAACCATGGACACATTGCATTCGATGGCCTGCTCTCTGAGCTCTCTCAACGTTATATTGACCACAAGGTCATCAAGGTTCGATTTGCTGAAGCGCAAACCGCAGCTCCCCCTCCGGACTTATCAGAGATTGAAGAATGGGACGCACACCATGCCGTGATTAAAGTAAAAAAGAAGGAGGTCGCACACACCACCCATAGACTTCTCGAAGGGTATCGCATCGAAGACTTGTCGGTTGAAGAGGTGGAAATTGAGGAAGTCATCCGGAGGATTTTCGAGGAGTCGCCGGGAGAGGCGACTGAAACAAAAGGGCCACCGCCACCAATGTAAGGGCAAACAAATGAGGACAGGAAAAGCCGCATTAATCACCGGAGGTGCTGGAAGAATCGGCAAAGCGATGTCTCTTAAGCTTGCCGATTTGGGCTATGACATTGCCTTGCAGTATAACCAGTCTGAAGCAAAGGCCAAACAGACAAAAAAAGAAATAAGCCGAAAATGCGTTCGTTGCGAGATCTTTAAAGCGGATTTTCTTGTTGAATCCGATGTTGAAGCGTTGGTTCCAAATATTAACCGGTCTTTTGATCTTAAAATCCTCGTCAACAATGTTTCGGAATTTATTCCTTCCAATATTTCAGACAGCGGTACCACACTTTTCATCAAGCTCTTGAAGGTCAACTTTTTGAGTGCCTACACATTGACAAAATCTTTCACACGCACAAAAGAAAATGGACTGATTATCAACATGCTGGATACAAAAATTAATAAAAATAAATCAGAACATTTTGACTATCTACTCACCAAGAAATTTTTAAAAGCTTTTACAGAAATGTCAGCAATGGATTTGGGACCACATTTTCGAGTGAATGCAATTGCACCTGGGCTGATTCTGCCCCCGAAAGAGAAAGGACCGGAATATTTAGTCGCCTTGTCAAAATATATCCCAATGAAGTCTATTGGCAGCTTAAAACAAATTGAAGATGCCCTGACTTTCTTGGTAAATAATGATTTTACAACAGGGCAAACTCTGTTTATTGATGGAGGGGAGCATTTATAAAATGAATTCAGGCCAAAATCTTTCAACGGTATACATAAAAAATTTAAGATTAAGAACCTACATCGGATTTAATGACTGGGAAAAAGAAAAATTGCAGGACGTCATCATATCCATATCCTACAAATATAATACGTCAAATTCCGTTCAATTTGATGATGTAAACTATGGGATCAATTACAAAATCATCACAAAAGAAGTGATTCGTCTGGTTGAACATCATAAGTTTAACCTACTTGAAACGCTTGCCGAACGTATCTGGGAAAGCGTTAAAAAAATCCCATACATCCTCGATGTTAATGTGACTGTTGAAAAACCAAATTCTTTACGTTTTTGTGACAACGTCCTTGTAACCGTATCGGATGAGGATAGATATAACTCAGCCATTATCAGCCTCGGATCAAACATTGACCCGAATCAAAATGTACAAAAGGCACGGTTAAAAATTGCTCAGATCGGTTCGATATTACAAGAGACAAAAACCATCTATACAAAGCCCATCAATTTCACAGAACAGGATGATTTTTTAAATGGTGCGGTGTTAATCCAGACAAAGCTTTATTTTGAAGAATTGATCGAACATCTGAAAAGCATAGAAGATGACCTGGGGAGAGTGCGGACGGAAAATAAAAACGGGCCAAGAACAATCGACCTGGACGTGGTCGTCTTTAACAAAGTCCCTGTAGACAAAGAAATCTCTAAATTCGACTTTTTGATCTCATTTGTCCATGAGCTTCAACCTGAGGTTCAAATCAAGGGAGGGGGGTAATCTTACCTTTGGGCATTTCCTGAGCGTTGCTGTGGCGCTCTTCGGGAATATTATGAAATAGGACAGGGGCTTGTCTTTGAAGAGGAGCAAAGGGTAATAATTGACGCCTGAGGTGTAATCTTTGTGTATTGAGATTCGTAGCTCGGGCGGGCCTTGTCTTTGAGCCAAGCCTTCACATGGGCTTCGGGTCTTCCGGCTGAAGATGACCATTGATCTTTTTGGCCTTTATTTTCGTGTGCTCGGAACATTAGATGCCGTCATAGAGGAAACGGATTTGAAGGTATCCGTGCCGGCTTGGGTGAAGAGATGCCATTTATCTAATCCCTCTCCTTGAATCCCACACAGAAACAAGCATCTGCTAAAACGTTCGATCCCTCTTCTCTCTTGATTCCAGACCCTGATGGAACCCATACATCATTCCGAATAGTGCTCCGTTTTACAATGACCGCATCGGCATTCTAATCCATAGTCCGGTTCTTCAGTTACATCGATCCAGTTGTTTCTTCTCCATTTATTTACCCCTTCTTCTTGAACCCGGCGCAAGCACAAGTTTTTTTCCCAACCGGAAGCCTTCTTTCTTTATCATTCGTCTCATCTGGAATTCCAGCACTGCAACCACCTTCAAAATGGAACGAGCCAGAATGACCACATTCGCACTCCGGCTCATCATCCTCTATGTCGGTTATATCGTGCATATTGTTTCTCCACCATTTTAAACGATAGGAATCGTCCCTTCTATGTCCCCGAAGTCGTTAGAAGCACCGCAACCACATGAGATCTGAGCAGCAAAGTAGATTCCATTCTTGTCAGCCTTTATGTTGATATTTAAGGGACCACAGGGACAATGACCCATCCCATTTCGGATATAGGATTCAAGTTCTTTTTTTACTTTCGCCTGGGCTGTGTGGGAAATGTT
>JBHHWW010000100.1:0-5029 GCA_046756725.1 Nitrospiria bacterium
AGCGAAAGATTCTTTCCTCTTTCCACCTTCGTGGTTATCAGGAAGTCATTCCGCCTATTTTTGAATATCTTGACGTGTTTTCTCGTGGCAGCGGGGAAGACGGTATTCCCGGCATGTACAAAATCATTGATCGTGCGACCGGTCGCATCATGGTTTTACGGCCTGATGTGACACCGCAGATTGCACGAATTGGCGCAACGCTGCTCGCTGACCATCCTCGCCCTCTCCGTCTTTGTTATTCGGCAAATGTCTTTCGACATGAAGAAGAACATGCGGGACGAGAGCGCGAGCTTTCCCAGATCGGGGGAGAATTGATCGGCCCGACGGATGCAGAATCGGATGCAGAGGTAATTATGCTGGCCATCGAAACGCTTCAAGGTTTGGGGTTAGGGTCGTTTCGTATTACCCTCGGTCAGATGGCTTTTACGCGAGGTCTCTTGAGCCCCTTTGAATCTTCTCCTGATTTACTGGGGCAAATCCTCCAGTCCGTGGCCAAAAAGGAGGCTTCCCGCCTGGATTCTCTGCTTAAAGATGCAGCGGTTGCGCAAAATCTAAGACATCAGGTTCTCTCTCTTCTGGATCTCTTTGGCGGGGAGGACGTTTTTCAGCAAACTGCATCCATTTTCAAAGACCAGCCACTTTGCCTTCCCGGGTTGAAACGTTTGAAAGAGGTCTACAACATCCTGAAATCGTTTGGTTATCAGGAATATATTTTAATTGATTTTGGGGAAGTGAGAGGTTTTGACTATTACACGGGAATGATCTTTGAAATTTTTGCTGAAGGCATCGGTTCTGAACTGGGGGGCGGGGGACGGTATGACCACCTCCTCGAACGGTTTGGTGACGCTTCCGCATCCACTGGTTTTGCGCTCTATCTTGAACGAATTCAGGCCGCACTGGAACATACCTTAGCGGGAAAGACTGATGAAATATTCATTGATTTTCTCCTGATCTACCTGCCGACAACTGAAAAGAGGGCCAATGCGGTTGCCCGACGCTTACGCGCCCTTGGTTGCCGTGTTATTTGTAAGAATGGGCTTAAAAAAGAATTCCTTGATCCCGACCTTCCCGATGCGAAAAAACAGAAGATACGAAAAATTCTGCTGATACAAGGACCGGAGACTGAATCCTCGCTTCAAGTCATTGATGTGTCATCGGGAATGCGGCGGGTTCAAAATCAGAAAGATCCTGTCGAATGGCTTAGGCAGGGTGGATTGATTTAGGGAAACATGGCTTCAAACACGATGACATCTGTTGAATCCACCATTCAAAAATTGCCGCCTCAAAATCTTGAGGCGGAACAGGCCGTTCTGGCGGCGATTCTCCTGGACAATCAAGCCCTCAATCGAATTCTTGATTATCTTCATCTGGAAGACTTTTATAAGGGTGCCCATCGAAAGATTTTTTCGGCCATCCTTGAATTGAATGAAGCGAATGAAGCCATCGATTTGATTACCTTGTCGGACCGCCTTCTCGCCAAGAACCAGTTGGAGGCCGTTGGCGGGCGTTCCTACCTTTCGGAACTCCTTAACCATATTGCAACGGCGGCCAATGTCCGTCTGCATGCGAAAATCATCCACGAAAAGGGTTTATTAAGATATTTGATTAATATTGCAACAGATATTGTGACGCAGGGTTATGAACATGACGGCAATGTTGATGATCTGCTTGATCAGGCCGAGCGGAATATTTTTTCGATTTCAGACAAGAGTCTCCGGACTTCCTTCACACCGATGAAGGAGCTTGTGAAGCATAGCTTTGAGATCATCGAAAAACTCGCAGACCAGAAATTGACCGGCCTTCCGACCTATTATAAAGATCTTGATAAAATGACATCCGGATTTCAGCCTTCTGACCTGATTATTGTTGCAGGCCGTCCCTCAATGGGTAAAACAGCATTTGCACTTGGGATTGCGCAAAATATTGGGTTACTTCATGGTGAGACCGTCGGTGTTTTCAGTTTGGAAATGTCAAAAGAGCAACTGGTCCTTCGAATGCTTTGCTCTGAGGCCCGGGTCGATGCCCACAAGCTCCGTTCCGGTTTCCTTGGACGGCCGGGAAATGACAATTGGCAACGCTTGATCCAGGCCGCAGGAAAACTGAATGACGCGCCTATTTTTATTGATGACACCCCGTCGATGTCGATTCTTGAAATGCGGGCAAAAGCCCGCCGTCTAAAATCGGAACATAATTTAAGCATGATTATCGTTGACTATCTTCAGCTGATGCGGGGACGTGGAGACGCCAACAGCCGGGAGCAGGAAATTTCGGATATTTCCAGATCTTTAAAAGCCCTGGCAAAAGAGCTCCATATCCCTGTCGTCGCGCTCTCCCAGCTTTCACGTGCCGTTGAATCGCGTCCGGAAAAGAAAAAACGTCCGATTTTAGCCGATCTTCGGGAGTCAGGCGCGATTGAGCAAGATGCCGATGTGGTTCTTTTCATCTATCGGGAAGAAGTCTATGATCCATGCAAGTGCGCTTTGGATGGAGAATGTGTTTGTGGAAGACGGGGGCGTGCAGAAATTATTATTGGAAAGCAGCGAAACGGACCGATTGGAGATATTCCAATGTCATTTATCAATAAATACACCCGTTTTGAAGATCGATCCGACGATTACCGGGGCCATTTTGAAGGGCAAGGAATTTGACAATGATCCTGGAGAGACCTATAATTTTTCTTGTTTCCCCATGGTCTACGTGATGCCCCAATCCCACGGCTTCCGAGCGATTTACAAGTTTCAGAAAGGAGGGGGCGATGTTTGGAATTGGAATGCCAGAGTTGTTGGTTGTTCTTGTGATCATCCTGGTCGTCTTCGGCGCTGGGAAGTTGCCTGAAATTGGATCCGGACTTGGCAAGGCGATCAGAGGTTTCAAAAAAGGGGTTTCTGAGCCAGATGAAATTGACGTCACTCCGAATAACTCAAAAAAAGAAAAAAAGCGACAATAAAACCGGATTTTCCCGAGGATGACCTGCCCCGCCCTGCGAAGTATTCAGACCTTGTTCAATTTAGTAAGAGGATGTCAAACGGAAATGCATCCCGTTCACAAGAGAAGATTTCTCTTTGCTTATTTTTTCTTCGTTATTGCGCTTGTTTCATGTGCCGGCGTGCAGACAAGAAATGAAGTCGGGCATTCTGTCGTATCTTCAAAGCCCACAAGCACCACACAGTCGTCACGATCACCCCAAGCATTGTTAAATGCGCCCACGGCAGATTCTTACTATCATACGCTTCTTGGCCTGCAAGTTGAGCAGGAACGACCGCTTGGTTCTGCCATCGATAACGACCGGGAAGCCCTTGGAGAATATATGGCCGCATTGTCCCACGATCCAAAGTCTGGTTTTTTGCTGGAAAAAATTTCTGTATTAAACTATCGGATTGGGAATCAGAAGGAAGCATTGCTTTACGCGAAACGGGCCCGCCGTTTATATCCCGAAGATGAGAAAATCCTGATTTTATTGGGGGACGTGTACCTGGCCTCTGGAAATCCTGAAAAAGGACTCACTGCCTACGGAGAAGCACTTCAGCTTGCGCCTGAAAAGAGCCCCATATTTTTCAAGATGGCTGGGCTCTACGCAAGTCAAAAAGATTTTGAAATGGCTGAGAAAGTGATTCGAAAGGGGATTGAACAAGGGCCTCTCTCCCCAATCGGCTTCTATTTTCTTGGAAGACTTGCTGTTGAAAAAAAGAATCTTTCAGAGGGAATCAAGTTCTACCAGAAAGCGCTTTCTATCAACAGCGCCTATGAACCGGCCTATATTGGCATTGCGCGGGTATACGAAATTCAAGGCCGGGATCAAGAAGCAGTCGAAGTTTATCAGCATATTTTGATGCGAGTGAATTCCGGGAATCCTGAGGCGGGAGCGCGTCTCATTCAGTTACTCAAGCGAAACAAGCAATATGATGCGGCGCTTGAGCTGTTAGGCCGACTTTCCAGAAACAGCCCTGGCAACCTGGACATCTCCCTTCAGAGGGCATTGATTCTTGCCGAGAAACGTGATTTTTCTGGCGCGATAAAAATGCTGCTCCCTGTTCTGGAAGGGAGGCCTGAAGATTTAAGGCTCTATCTTTACTTGTCCACGCTCTATGAAGAAAACAAGGAAATCGAGCGTGCCATTGCAACGCTTCGAACCGTTTTGGATAAAGATCCGGATGCCTATGATATTCATATTCGTCTTGCTTCTCTTCTTTTCTACAAGCTTCAAAAAGTAGAAAAAGCCTTGTTCGAATCAAGCCGTGCGAGGAAGATCGATCCGGCTCGACCAGAGGCTTATCTTTTTTCAGGGCTCATCCTGCAAAATGAAAAACGCTACAGCGAGGCTTCAGAGGTTTTGCTTGAGGGAATTGCCGTGAACCCGTCAGTGACGGACCTTCACTTTCAACTGGGTGCTGTTTTTGACAAGCTGAATCGTTTTGATGAAATGGTCCAATCAATGAAAAAAACAATTGAGTTGGACCCGAAACATGCGAATGCCCTGAATTATCTCGGCTATACGTATGCCGAAAAAGGGATACGACTTGATGAAGCAGTTGATTTGATTCATCGGGCGCTTGCTGTCAGACCAACAGACGGCTACTTCATAGACAGTCTCGGTTGGGCGCTTTATAAGAAAGGGGAGTTTCAAGAGGCCTTAACACTTCTTCAGAAGGCGGTTTCATTGGTGCCGGAAGATCCTGTTGTTCACGAACACCTGGGAGAAATCTATCTGAAAAATAACCAGATTGACGAGGCCAGAGATGCGTGGAGGCGTTCGATTGAACTGGATCCAAAAAATGATAAACTCATCATTCGATTTAATGAGGCGGGGTTTGAGGCCCGTCTTCAAAAAAAATTACCTCAACTACAACTGATTGTAAAAATACCTTCTGTTTCTTTTCCGGAAGGCTTCAGTCATTAATTGCGTTCGTAAAAAGTCCACTTTAAAAATGAAAAATGTAAAAGGCTTCACACTCATTGAGCTGATGATCGTCGTGGTCATCGTCGGCATTCTGGCCGCCATTGCAATTCCAAGTTACATGAACTATGTGGC
>JBHHWW010000101.1:0-4797 GCA_046756725.1 Nitrospiria bacterium
GTGTCTGACTCAGACAGCTTACCAGGCAAACTTTTGCGCCGGCATGGGTATTCAGGTTCAATATCGGCACGATTTCCAGGCGCCCCCCCATCCCGGTCGATTTCATCATCCGTTTAACTGGCGGCAGCCGATAAGACGATTTAATAATAACCACATCATCGGTCCGGAACGTATTCGATTTTGGGTATTCCAGCGTAATATCGACCGGGTAATCGACATCAACCGTCCCGACCGTCCGATCAGAGAGGCGAACCTTGAATGCAACACGACCGCTAGACCTTCCCGATGCGGTTGCCCCGAACTGCTTGCTACCGAGGCTAAGATTATCCGATATCCAGTCTTTGACCCGACCGGACAATCCTCCCGGTACAAAGCTCTTCCCGGTAAACACCCGTCCTGCGGACCGGGTGGGCAAGTTCCAGGAGGTATCAAAGATTTTAAATGTTTTCGTTGGGAAAGAAGCCCCCGGTCCGCGCAGGTTCTGCCCTTGGGTCATAAATGGAACCTTCTGCTCATCCGTAATCATCGGGGTCGGATAGACTTCTGCCGATGCGGCACAGACTCCGTTTATCAAGCCGGCAACAACCAAGCTGACAATCGACGCTATTTTTATCACATTTTTCTTCAAAGCAGACCTCCTTGCTTGCGATTTGAACCGATAGTTCTTTTCTTTCTCTGAGTTTTATTTTAGTATTCGATTTTCAATAGGGGTTTTTCCCTAATAGGGTTTAATATTCTACAAATTTAATGGAAGGGTGTTTTCCTGTCTATTATTCAAAAGAAGTATTTTTCTGATCTTTCTGGATAATTTCCTATGTTTGAATGAAAATACGATGAAAAAAACGAAGAAGGAAGTAGAGAACGCAGAGTATGGGAACCGGGAGAACCGTATTTTTGCCGAGAAGGTGCGAACGCTTCACCGGCAGATCCTGCCCGGAATCTTCCCGGCGTTTCTATGTGCGGTCTGCTACAGCTTTATTTCATGGAACACCCTGCCTCACCTGAACATTGTGATCTGGCTTCTCATTCATACAATCGCCCTTTCTGGACGAGCCTATCTCTACTATGATTATCAACGGCGACGTGGAAAGATTGCGGATTTACGTCGCTGGAAGGTAAAATTCACAACTCTGACTTATCTTGCCTCCGGGACTTGGGGTTCTGCGGCTTTTTTTCTTTTTCCAGAGAACGCCCCCAACCTTCAAGTCTTTCTCATCCTTTTGATCGGGGGATTTTCAGCGGGCTTAGTTGGGCTGTATGCCGTTTTCTTAGAGATCGTCTCCGGTTTCATTGTCCTCTCTCTCACTCCATTCGCCCTCCACTACCTCATGTTTTCGGACGATCCCGCATCCCGCTGGATGGCGTTCTTCATCACACTCTCTGGAACAGCCATGATTGTTACGGCAAAAAGGGTTCAGGGTTCGGCAATCAGTACTTTGGAGCTTACCGAAGATTTACGGGTGGAAGTCGGTGAACGACGAAGGGCAGAAACCGCATTAAAGAACGCTCACGACGTCCTGGACCAGCGTGTTCGTGAACGAACCGCCGAACTTTCCCAGGTAAACGATCAATTGAGAAATCTGACCAATGCCATTGAACAGGCGAACGAAATGGTGGTCATCACCGACATTGATGGAAAAATTGAATATGTCAATCCCATCGTTGAGGAAATTACAGGATACAAGGAAAACGAACTCATCGGAAAATCTTTTTACATTTTCACACAAAATAAAGAAAAGGAAACCAAACTGGACAACATTTTTCAGATTCTCCGTAATGGCAAAAACTGGCAGGGCGAATGGGTAAATCAGAATAAGTCGGGCCTATCCTACACAACTGAAATGGCAGTGAACGCAGTCTATGACGATGAGAAAAGGATCACCCACTTTGTTGCGATTATGAGGGACGTGAGTGACAGAAAGCGTTTGGAACAGGACCTGCTTCAAGCGAGTAAACTTTCTTCCCTCGGGACGCTCACCTCGGGTATAGCACATGAATTGAACACCCCCCTGGCAACTATCCTTGGCTTCTCCGAGGAAATTGAGAAAAACAACAACATTGATGTCGAGACCAGAAAACACGCCAAGTGGATCACGCAAGAGTCTAACCGTTGTGTCAGCATTGTGCGTAACCTCCTTAAGTTTTCAAAAAAGTATAAGCCCAAAATAGAAATTTTTAATATCAATGAGACAATTTCGACAACACTTACGCTGTATAATTACCAGTTGAAATCCGATTTAATAGAAGTAAAAACCGCTCTATCTAAAACACCCGTTTTTGTTCTCGGAGATATGGAACAGATTCAACAGGTCATTTTGAACATCCTGCTAAATGCTCATACCGCAATAGAATCAATAAAAGCAAAAGGCATTGTGAAGGTTGCTGTCATTCGGACGGGGGAGGGTGTCGAGATTTCAATAGAGAACAACGGGCCTCCTATCCCAAAAGACCATCTTCAGAAAATATTTGACCCCTTTTTTACCAACAGAAAAGTGGGTGAGGGAACCGGGCTTGGGTTGTCTGTTTCCTATGGTATTATTGAAGAACATCAGGGGCAGATTCAGGTGGAAAATATCGGCGAAGAAGGCGTTCGCTTTTTGATCACGCTTCCGCTGTCTGAGAAAATTCCGACAGAAATCGACTCAGAATCAGTGGACTCCCCTCTTCCTAAAGGCTTAAGGGTCCTAATCGTCGAAGATGATGAGAAATTTCGTAGCTGGTTAGGTCTAATTTTGGATCAGCAGGATGCAATCATAACCAAAGCCTCAAATGGTGTCGAGGCTGTTGACCAACTTAAAAACTCAGAAACAGATCTGATTCTCACTGACCTGAAAATGCCGGTGATGGATGGGATAGATCTCTGCCGGTGGATTGAAAAACATCAACCCGATAATCTTAAGAAGCTGATTCTTTTAAGTGGCCTTATAGATTCCGAAATCGACGGCTACTGCACTGAAAATAATATCCCTTACCTGATGAAACCCGTAAAAAAAAAGGAGCTCATTATGGCAATAAAACAACGCTCAGAGATTGCATGTGGAAAATAGACTTCTTGTCGTAGAGGATAATCCAGGCTATCTTGCCCTGTTAAAGATTCGTTTGGAAAAAGCAGGATTTTCCGTCGAACCCGCTGAGGGAGGAGAAGCCGCAAAGCAGCGGTTTACAAAATCGCCCACACCGCTTGTTATTACGGATCTTGCGATGCCAAATGTGGATGGAATCGCCTTACTCAGGTTTATCAAAGCCCATCGCCCCGAAACAAAAGTAATTCTTCTGACCGGGAAAGGCAGCATTGAAAAGGCTGTTCAGGCAATGCAGGAAGGGGCGGATGATTTTCTCATCAAGCCGGTCTCCGAAGCCAAATTGATCGACCTTGTGCACTACTGCTTTAAAACCCTTCAGGAGAAAGGAAACGGGGCTCAACAAAGTCTCGAAGACAGGCTCATGCCATACGCCCTCACGAAAAGTGAGTTAGGTGTCGTTGAACTGGTCCTGCAAGGAAAGCAAGATCAAGAAATAGCAGATACGCTCTGTATCAGTTATCATACCGTGAAGAAACATCTTCAGAATCTTTATAAAAAAATTAAGGTTAAAAATCGGGTCGACCTTATCATCCAATTCAAATAAAAATGATAAGGAATGCTTCGGCCAGGAGATCAAAAAATGAGTGATCAACTTCCCTGGCGATTCATCATCGACCCGCCCCTTTCTCCCGCGAGAAACATGGCCATTGATGAGGCGATTGCCATTGCCTTTTCGTCGGGGAAAGTTCCTCCCACGCTGAGGCTCTATCAATGGGCCAGACCAAGCTTTTCAATAGGGACTTTTCAAAAACTGGATCCAGGCTGGTTGGACCATTTAAATCGACTGAATGTTGCAATCGTCCGAAGAATAACGGGCGGACGGGGACTTTTCCATGACCGAGACCTCACTTATTCGGTTGTAGCGAGCACAAAAGATGCGCGCTTCTCCGGCGGGATCAGGGGAACATTCAGGTCGATTGCAAATGGCCTTCTGGCCGGCCTAGAACAGGTCGGTGTGCAAGGGAAAATCTATGCGCCTCCTCACGGACGACGCTTGAACCGGGAGAAAGATCCGCTCTGTTTTTCCTCGACCTCCTGGTGCGAAATTACAGCCGGAGGGAAAAAGCTCATCGGGAGCGCTCAGCGACGCTGGCATTCCCATTTTCTCCAACATGGTTCCCTCATCCTTGAAACACGATCCGGGAAATATCCGCGGTTTTTTTCCGACCATCAGATCTCACTCTCACTGCTTCTAGAAAACATTCCGCCGATAAAGATATTGGAACAAGGAATAAAATCAGGGTTTGAGGAAGCCTTAACGATCCGCTTCGTTCAAGGAAAATTAACACAAGGAGAATCGGATCTCACTGAACGGCTTATCAGAGAAAAGCATGGAAATGATCAATGGACTTTATACCGGAAATCGGGCTGAATTCCTTTGGGAGTGCCGGAAATACATCAATGACATCCCTCTGATTCTGGAAAACTTTACACTATTAACCTTACCTGTTTACCACTTTCACCTCCCTGACGAATCGATATCCTTGTACTTTCGCATTTTTTGATTCAAGGCCATACGAAAGCAGGTGTCGGAAAATTTTTCACTTTTCAATTTTTAAGGTACAGAGGAGGCATCCTGGAGGTCCTTCAACACCTGAACGCCGTCCTGAGCAGCCGCCTTTTCCTCTCTATAACCATTTATAATCATTGCATTTAACTTAATTTGGTTTCTGCGTTATGCGGGATTCTTGATTTAGACGGCACGCATTTTGCT
>JBHHWW010000102.1:0-4738 GCA_046756725.1 Nitrospiria bacterium
CTAATCAAAAAGATTTTTAACCTTCCCAAAAAGATTATCTGATTCTGAATGAACCTCTTCACCTGTTATATGTGCATATTTTTCGAGAATTTCACGCTCTTCCTGATTTAATTTTGTTGGAATTTTTATTTTAACTGTCACAAGTTGATCCCCAATCCCCTGACCACGGATATTCGGGAAACCAAGACCTTTCAGACGAAACCTTTTACCATCTTGGGTGCCAGCGGGAATTTTCAGCATGGTACTGCCTTTGATCGTGGGAACTTCTATTTTCCCACCCAGGCTCGCTTTTACGAAACTGACAGGAGCATCACATAGAATATAGTCCCCATCCCTGGAAAACTGCGGATGATCTTTAACGGTAAGCACCACAAAAAGATCTCCCGAAGGCCCTCCATTGGCCCCCATTTCACCTTCTCCACTCACACGAAGACGCGTTTCTGTGTCAACCCCCGGCGGAATTTTTACGGAAATGGTTTTTTCTTTCAGTGTATAACGCTCTCCTCTACAGAGGGAACAATGCTCTGAAATCGTTTTACCAGTCCCTTGACAGGTACTGCAAGTCCGGCTGACAGCAAAAAAACCCTGTTGAAACCGGACTTGTCCCGCGCCGCCGCAGGTCGGACAACGTTTCGTCGCACCGCCTTTCGCACCCGTTCCGTGACATAAGGTACAAGGCTCGGGACGGCGAAGTTTAATTTTTCCTTCTTTTCCAAAAAGGGCTTCTTCGAAGGTGATGGTCATATTGTAGCGAAGGTCACTTCCACGCTGTACTCTTTGGCCACCCTGTGCAGGCTGTCCGCCAAAAAATTCTTCAAAAATATCCCCAAAGACATCTGAGAACCCCCCACCCTGTCCACCGAAATCAAATCCGCCAGAACCCGCGGGTCCGGCATGACCGAAGGTATCGTACTGCTTTCGCCTTCCAGCATCACTGAGAACCCCGTAGGCTTCATTGATTTCCTTAAACTTTTCTTCAGCGCCTTTATTTCCCGCATTTCGATCTGGATGATACTTCAGGGCCAGTTTTCGATAGGCTTTTTTCAGTGCGTCACCAGAGGCATTTTTATCAACGCCAAGGGTTTCATAGTAGTCTCTCTTAGATGCCATGCAATCCCTTATATTTACGGATTTAAATTACCCTTGGGTTTTGTCTTTATTTTTGTCTGCATCCGCCGCCTCTTCAAACTCAGCATCGACGACTGTTTCATCTTCTGATACGGAAGCAGAGCCTTGGGGTTCGGGACCACCCGTTGGACCAGCTGCATCAGCACCTGCCTGACTTTCAGCCGATTTTTTATACATTTCTTCCGCAAGTTTGTGAGATGCCTTTGAAAGCGCCTCTGTCGCCGACCGAATATTATCAATGTTGTCGGTCTCGAGCGCTTTCTTGCATTGACTCAGTTCATCCTCAATGGACTTGCGTTCTCCCTCTGAAATTTTATCACCAAATTCTTTTAACGATTTTTCAGTGCTATAAACAAGACTGTCTGCCTGATTCCGGACCTCAACCATGTCCTTCTTTTTCTTGTCTTCCTCGGCATGCGCTTCTCCCTCTTTGACCATTCGATCAATCTCTTCCTCGCTGAGACCGCTGGACGCCGTAATCTGTATAGACTGCTCTTTCTGGGTCGCCATGTCCTTTGCAGAAACATGCACAATCCCATTCGCATCAATATTAAACGTTACCTCAATTTGCGGGACACCCCGTGGTGCGGGCGGGATGCCAAGCAGATCAAACTGGCCGAGGAGTTTATTATCGGCTGACATTTCCCGCTCCCCCTGGTGAACGCGGATGGTCACGGCATTCTGATTGTCAGCAGCCGTCGAGAAGGTTTGACTTTTTTTGGTTGGAATTGTCGTATTCCGGTCAATAATCTTCGAAAAGACACCTCCCATGGTTTCAATTCCGAGGGAGAGCGGAGTCACATCCAGCAAAAGGACATCTTTGACATCTCCCTTTAAGACAGCGCCTTGAACCGCCGCTCCAATAGCAACAACCTCATCCGGATTGACTCCCTTGTGTGGCTCCTTGTTGAAAAAGGATTTAACGATTTCCTGAACCTTGGGCATCCTCGTCATCCCACCGACCAGGACAACCTCATTGATATCGGATGCCTGAAGATCCGCATCCGCAAGGGCTTTCCGACACGGTTCAATGGTTCTTTGAATCAAATCCGCAACCAATTGCTCCAATTTAGCTCGTGTCAATTTAATGGCAAGATGCTTTGGTCCAGACGCATCTGCGGTAATAAAAGGAAGATTGACCTCCGTCTCCTGTGAGGATGAAAGCTCAATTTTCGCCTTCTCTGACGCCTCTTTCAAACGTTGTAGCGCCATTTTATCATTCTTAAGATCAATGCCGCTTTCTTTCTTGAACTCATCGGTCAACCACTCCAAGATGGCCAGATCAAAATCGTCTCCACCGAGATAGGTGTCCCCATTGGTCGACATCACCTGAAAAACGCCGCCACCAATCTCCAGAATGGAAACATCAAATGTTCCTCCACCCAGATCATAAACGACAATCTTTTGGTCATTTTTCTTATCGAGACCATAAGCCAAAGCGGCTGCCGTCGGCTCATTGATGATACGCAAGACATTGAGCCCTGCCACTGATCCGGCATCTTTGGTGGCCTGTCGCTCGCTGTCATCAAAATATGCTGGGACCGTGATCACGGCTTCTGTTACTTTTTCACCGAGATAATCTTCGGCATCCTGACGTAATTTTTGTAAAATCATGGCTGAAACTTCAGGCGGACTGTACCGCTTTCCCTGAATCTCAACATGTGCATCGCCATTGTCTGCTCCGATAATTTTGTATGGGAGCCGACCAATCGCATCTTTGACTTCGGGTGAATTCAGCTTCCGTCCCATAAGCCGCTTGATTGAAAAAACTGTGTTCGCCGGATTCGTCACTGCTTGCCGTCTGGCAACCAACCCAACCAGGCGTTCCTCTTTGTCACTGATTGCAGCAACCGATGGCGTGGTGCGATTGCCTTCTGCATTCGCAATCACTTCCGGATCACCCCCTGTGACAACGGACATACAAGAAAATGTTGTCCCAAGGTCAATGCCAATTACCTTCCCCATTTTTTCCTCCTTTGCAATAAAATTTATATGTAAGAGTTCATGATGATGTCTCGGACGCTTTTTTTGCGTCTGATTTGATTGATTCCCGGTCCTTCTCTTTTTCGTCGTTCTCCGGCGCAACCGACTTCTCCTTTTTAGGAGAAAAGCGCGCCTTCTTCTTCCCAATCATGACAAAGGATGGCCTTAGAACACGATCTTTTAGAAAATATCCCTTTTGCGCCTCTTCAACGATATGGTTCTCCTCTACATCGGAATTTTCATCCAGTTCCACCTGCCCAACTGACTCATGACGAAAGGGATCAAAAGCTTCATTCAAACACTCAATGGGGCGAACGCCAAACTTTTCCAATACGGATAAAACCTGTTTTTGAATCAAGACCACCCCTTCCAACATCTTTTCAAAATCATGTCTCTCATTTGAATGCGTGATTGCCCGATCGAGATTGTCAACCACAGGAAGGATTTCCTTAAAGACTTGTTCATTCGCATATTTTGCCCGGTCAGCCTGATCTTTTTGCGTTCTTTTTTTATAGTTTTCAAAATCTGCCAAAGTCCGGAGGTAACGATCATGAGCATCCTTTGCCGCTTTTTCATTCTTTTTTATCTCTTCCCGAAGCTGCAATTCGATATTGACCACCTCCTCAGAAGGGGCATCTTCAGCCACTTCACTTTTTTCAAGCCCCTCCTCAGGAGAATCTTTCTTGTTTGTTTCCAAGGGTTCTTCTTTCATTTCATCACGATCAGGCAAAATTTCCTCCATAAAAACAAAGTTATGACATATCTTCCAAAAGTCGACCGACCTTCTTCGCAGTGGATTCAACCACAGGAATGACCTTTGAATAATCCATCCTCGTAGGACCGATCACCCCCAAAACACCTAAAACGCGATCTTCCCGCTTATATTGGGAGACAACAAGACTACAGTGCTTCCCCAAAACGCGATTCTCTGTCCCGATAAAAACCTGAACGCCGTCACTCCCTATATATTTATCAAGCAGCTGGACAATCGCCTTTTTTTCCTTGAAAGCATTCAATAGTACCTTCATCATTTTGAAATCAGAAAAATCAGGCAAGTCAAGCATTTGGGCTGTCCCATCCATATAGAGGTCAGCCCCTTCTTCCACGTTTGATTCCTTAATCGCCTGTTCTGTTAATTCAAATGCCTCGCTTTCAAGGTAGTCAAAAAGGTCTTTCATCTTTTCCATATGAACCGTCATTCTCTGCCGGATGTCGGAAAACGTCATCCCAGTGTAAATCTTATTCAAATAGTCAGAAATCTTATTCAGTTCCTTCTGAGAAAGATCTTTTGGTATTTCAAAAAACTTGTTCTGTACAAAACCGGACTCAGAAACAGCAATCGCCATAATACAATTCCGCCGAAGTCGAACAAACTCGATATGTTTGATACGCACAACCGAGAACTTCGGCGCCGTCACGATCGCCATATAATGGGTCAATTCTGAAAGAAGCCTGGATGTATCCTTCAGGAGAAGACTTGCATCCTCTCTTCTAACAAGCTTTTCTGCTTCCCGAACAACCTGCTCTTCATGCTTGAAAAAGGCATCTTCTTCAAAGAGGTGATCCACATAAAAACGGTATCCCTTTTCTGTTGGAATACGCCCCGCAGAAGTATGGGGATGTGTTA
>JBHHWW010000103.1:0-4727 GCA_046756725.1 Nitrospiria bacterium
TCAACCCCTTCCGCAATGACCTTGAGGTTCAAACCATGTGCCATCGTAATAATTGCCCGGACGAGATCTTGTTTTGTGGAATCGGTAGCAACATTATGGATGAAGGACTTATCTATCTTGAGCAGATCTATCGGAAAACGTGCAAGATAACTCAGGGAGGAATACCCGGTTCCAAAGTCGTCTATTGAAAGGTGGATACCCATTTCTCTAAATGTTTCCAGTTTGCTCACCGCATCTTTTGCACCGTCCATTATCAAACTCTCGGTAAGTTCCAGAGCCAGGAGGTTCGGAGCCAAGCCACTTTTCTTAAGACAACTGGTGAGAACTCGAGTGAAGGTCTTATAATTAAATTGCCGGGTTGACATGTTTACAGCCATGTAAATGCCCAGCGAGTACTGATTACGCCATTTTTCGAGTTGTCCGCAGGCCGAAAGTAAAACCCACTCTCCAATCCTAACAATCAGATCCGACTGTTCTGCAATCGGGATAAATTTCTCTGGATAGACAAGACCTCGTTTGGGATGATTCCACCGGAGAAGAGCCTCTGCCCCGGACATCTTTTCGGATTCAATATCAATAATGGGTTGATAATATACCTCCAGTTCTCCGCGCTCCAGAGCCCTTCTCAAATCCCATTCAAGTGTCGCGCGTTCCCTGGCAATTGCAGTCATAGAGCGATTAAAAAAGCGATATGTGTTTCTGCCCGCATCCTTTGCCTCGTACATCGCCATATCTGAATTTTTAAACAATGTTGAAACATCTTTACCATCTGCGGGAAACATCGTGATCCCAATGCTGGCGCTTACAAAAGCGTCGTGTCCCTTTAATTGGAATGGGAGACTGGACTTCTCGATGATATCCTTCGCCACCGCTTCCGCATCCTCCTTGCCGTTGATATTCGGTAAGAGAATCAGGAATTCATCTCCACCGGAACGTGCGACGCTATCATCTTCGCTTACACAATTCTGAAAACGTTTCCCTGCTTCTTTTAACAAGTAATCCCCCAGAGAATGCCCAAACGTATCGTTAACATGCTTAAACCGGTCGAGATCAATAAACATGAGGGCCAGGAACTTGTCGTGCCGTTGCGATTGCTTCATCGCTTGTGAGAGGCGTTCCGAAAAAAGCAGTCGATTCGCCAAGCCCGTGAGTTGATCATAATGGGCTCGGTAGTACATATCTTCCTCATTCAACTTCTGCTTGGTAATATCATTAAAAAGACCGGTATACCTGATCACTTTCCCTTTATCATCTTTGATAGAAGTCACCGTAAGCCATTCCGGGAAGATCTCACCATTCTTACGGCGTTCCCAGATCTCCCCGCTCCACCTTCCCTTTGTATTTATGGTCTCCCACATTTCCTTGTAAAAGGCCAAATCGTGTTTTCCGGACTGAAGGACCCTCGGGTTCTTCCCGATGACCTCCTCAGCGGTGTAGCCGGTAATCTCAGTAAATGCAGGGTTAACCGTGAGAATATTCCGGTCAGCATCGGTCACCGTAATTCCCTCTGAAGCAGTTTCGAAGACGGTTGCTGCCAGGCGTCGGCTTTCCTCTGCCCGCTTACGCGCAGTGATGTCGTGAAAGAGGTAGAGGATATAATTCCTTCCCTGGATCACAAGGGTCCTGCTGCTTTCCAGGATATCGAGTATACGGCCGTCTTTGGTTTGAAGCTTTGTTTCATATGTTTTACTTTCCTCCTGGAGAACCCTTTTCTTGTGTTTCTCTGCCTCCTCTTCCGATTCAAAACAGGTAAAATCTGAAATCTTCATAGATCTAAATTCTTCACGTGTATATCCCAGGAGTTCAAAGGTCTTATCGTTGAACTCGGCCAGGGTGCCGGTTAGCGCATCAACCAGAACAATGGAATCTGTCCCCCGCTCGAAAATAATTCGAAAGCGTTTATCCGATTCGCGTCTTGCTTCTTCTGTAAGCTTAATTCTTCCGATTGCTCGCTGCGCATAAGCGGCAAAAAAAATGATGGTCACAATAATAAATGAACGCATCCATATTTCGTTAAAATCAGGGTGGAGTAGGCGAGTAAGATAAGGTTCTTCAATAAAAAGAGTATCTATCCAGGACTCAACAAACCAAAATAACACACCGATGCCGAGTGCAAGATGAATCAAGTTAATTTCGGTTTTTTCTTTATTCTTTTCCATAGCAACCTCCGAATTAACTCGCCATTTCATTATATGTCTTTATTTAAAATACAATCAAGCGTTGAGAATAAAACCAAATAATGACAACCGCATATTCAGGAAACAGATCAATTGACATCAATACCGCCCATTAAAGATAAAGAGTTGATATATTTGACCATCTTTTTCTGATAATGCTATCTTTTGGATATTGAACATTGAAGAATACGGTCTTGGAGGAACCTGGAAAGTAGAGCCAATTGGAGGAAAGTTATGCCATTGTACCACCCCAAATACCAGAAAGAGGCCAAGACCGTGAAGAAAGAAGTCATGGCCGTCATCGTTCATGCTTTTCTGAAACGCGTACAGTCTTATACAGAAGATATGGTCAAGACAAAAAAGGAAGAATTAAATAACGCAAAGAAGATAAAACCGGATGCGGCCCAGAAGTATTCAGATTGGATTCGATATCTTCAGTTTAATGAAATTGCACTCAAAGAGATTGAGGACGGAACATTAGATTCCTGGTTTGAAACCCTCATGGAATAGGCTGTATTTCAGGGAATTTTAGTTGAATCTAAATAACCCCGCAAAAGAGCCAGTGAGGACTCCCCGAACAAAAGAGAGAATCGGGTAAAGGCTATGAACGTAAAAAATAAATTTAAAAAAAATTTACTGGTGATTCCACCCGAAGGCCTGGAGCTTAATTTTACCTATCATTATTATCTTGGCGGACGCATCGCCACAAAGATCGAACCTTCGGTGTTCGAGCAGGACAACTTCATTCAAGACCCCCTTAGCGTGAAATCTGCGCTCCCATTTTGCGCGGATGATATTGTGTTACCCCTTAAGCTATGGGACAAAATCCAACTTGGAAATGACCCCCTTTCGCAATATCTCCGGCGGCAGTTCTCAGCTTCCATCCGGAAGCAGTTGACCCTTCGAAAGGATTCCGACAGTTCTTTACTCTTTTTAAAGACAATCTTGAGCAACAAACTGAATCAATTTCTTGTCAGTAACAGGTTTCGTTCTGCAAAAGACTACGAGGCCAACACGACTACCGCTTCAATAAATCAAAAACCAAAATGGATCGACCTCGTCTCACTCAATCGATCTTTGTTAACACAAACCTACGAGGGCTTGTTAAGCAAAGGCGATGAAACCCAGGAACGATATCGCGTCACCTTTCGAAATTTGAGAAGCGCCCAGGCCACTGCCTATTTCAGCGACCAGTTTCTAGGCGAACTCATTCTCACCCAGTTTCAAATCAATGTTGAAAATGAGACCAAAGCAAATGACAAATTCACAATACATCTTCAAGAAGACAACACACATTTCGCAAGTTGCCCCTTTACACTGTCCCAAAAATACGAAACCTTTGAAGGCATATCCAGCATTGAAGTCACAGTATGGAAATATGGCTTTGTTTCGCTCAATATCCGGCTCCAAAATATGCGCACCATATCTGCGAATCATTTGCTTGATGCGATTTGTCACCCGGAACTCATCCGGCGGAGAAGTGAGTCTCACGGGCAAAAAATTGGAGATTTACTCATACGTGCTGAGTTTTTCAGAAATAAAATTGATCGCGTCATTGTCCATGCCTTGAAAGAACTTGATCTAATGCGCTTAACTTTTGAATCTGGAAAATGGGAGGCCCTTCCGGAATATGGCCGTAAGGAGAGATTAACCTGCTCCAGGCCCTATATCGGGACGATCATTTTCAAAACGGAAACGGCCCACAACGATTTGGAAGATGAAAAAAAAGAACTGATGAAAAAACATCTTGTTGTGTCCACAGGCAGGACAACGCCCGCGTTTCTGTCTAAGTATGATGATGTCGACAACTATTTGAGCCAGAGAAATATTTATGGAGCAAGTGGGAGTATTGTTTATATTGCCAGACGAGGCTGGTGTGTTCTCGATTCTGATGAACGCGATAAAATGGCTTTCCGTTTAGGTGTTGTCGAAGCCGTCCATATCGTTATCAACATCATTAATACAGCCGCCCGGGCGCAACGTTTGTTTACCCGAGCCATTCACCATGAGGGTGCCTTTGTTTTTGAGCAACTCAATATAAAAGTAAAACAGATGGTGAGTTATCCTTATTCGACCATGTCCTGGAGAGCTCAGATTCTCTCCTGGATAAGAAAAGAGGAAAATGGACATCACAGTCTTAAGGAATTACGCCGGGAACAAAAAACGTTAAAACTAAAAAAACATGAAGCGGAGGAAGAATTCTCAAAATGGATTGCAGAGGCGACATCATTCATGGCGCGTGCCAGGCTGGTTTCCCCTTTTGGCGATTTGACAGAACTCTTAGAGGCACACCTTATCGCCAATACATCTCGAAATGCGGTCCGTCGCTGTAAATATCTCACAGGCCTGGACAACCTTAGATCTATTTCTCAGGAAATGATGAAGAACTACACCGCATTTTTGCGGACCAGTTCAAACTACCTTAATCTGGTTGCAGCCCAGAATACCGAAAGAACAAGGAAGTCAACCCAGGTGAGAATGTGGCTGGCCGTGTTTGGTGTACTCGTTGGACTACTGGGCTGGTTCTTCAGCCGAAGGTAGCAAGACAAT
>JBHHWW010000104.1:0-4657 GCA_046756725.1 Nitrospiria bacterium
TAACTCAATAATGGAGATGTCGTCGGCTGAGCTTTATAGCCTTTAGAATCAGGGGTGTTCCTCTACCCAAACATGGCCTTGGGGAGTTGTCTCTTTTTTCCAAATCGGCGTAATTCGCTTCAGTTCGTCGATACACCAGGAACATGCCTTGAATGCGTCCTGGCGATGTTCTGCGCCCACGACAATCAAGACAATATTATCTCCGATCATAATTTCGCCGACACGGTGAATAATCGTCACCTCAATAATATCGTAGTCTTTCAGGGCTTGCTCCCGAATTTCTGCCAGCCGCTTTTCTGCCATCCCCGGATAATGCTCAAAATCGATTTTGTGAATTTCCTGCCCTTTTGAAAAATCTCGGGCTGTTCCCAAAAAGGTAACAATTCCCCCAATCCGCAAAGAGCAGGCTTTTATTTTATTTGTTTCTTCTTCAACTCCAAAATCACCCACTTGAATCCGTATCCGGTCTTGATCCATGAACCACTCCTTTCAAAAATACAGTTGATCAAACGAGGCACTTATCCGCCCGCAAAAGGCGGAAGCAAGGCAACTTCGTCTCCATCTTTTATTTCATACGTCTTTTCGACCACTTCCTGATTCACGGATATAAGGACTTTTCCTTCCTGAATAACGTCTTTCAGTGGGGTTAATTCTGCTTCCAGATTCTCCAGCAACTGACCTAAAGAAGTCCCTTTTTCAATCTGGAGAGACATCTCTTCTTTCCCAACAAGACTTTTAAGCACTGCAAAAAACCTTATTTTAACCATTTGCACAATCACTCCCTGAAATTAGATGAGAAAATTATATAACGGCTTATCAAGAGACCTGTCAAGAACACAATGTTTTTTATTCAAAATAGGGAAAACAGTTCACACTCTCCGGTAAAGAGGTTCACACACATTCAAAGAAGACGTGACGGCATCAAGATAAAAGAACGTTCATTCCTTTGGTATTTCCAAGTACCTGTTGGACAATAGCAACAAAATTATTAGTTAAAATAAATATAAGCAGTATTTTATGCATTTCTAAGGCGAATTCAATAAAAAAAACTTTTACTCAACTTTACAGAGCCATTCTGGCATCCCCCTTGCGATAGAGCCTCTCGAAACATCAAGCAAAGCCATGCAATTGAGATTGAACCCTTTGTTCAGAGCAAAGCCTTCGAAAGATGGCGGCGCAGAGCGACGGGACTAAGAAAAGAAAAACAGCACCAGAATCCTGCCCGCAAAGCGATCTTCTGGTGCTGTTAACAGGCATACAGCCGATTCAAATCATGTCTTTTCTACGTCTGCCGAGCCACCAAAGGGAATCTATTGGAAGCCGTTTTATACCTGTGTAGGAGGTACATATGTATTATAACAGATCAAAAATCCCTTGCTTGTTCCATTTGTTATTCGATCCCTTATCCAATTCAAAAAGAAAACAACACCGTCTTTTAAAGATGCTTCTGGCGACCTTCTTTTTCACTGGAAGTTGTCTACCTGTCTATGGCGCAACGGTCGACTTAACCTGGAACGCAAATCTGGAACCCGATATATCCGGATACAAAGTCTACTTTGGAAACACCTCCAGAACCTACGGAACACCCGTTGATGTTGGCAATAATACCGCTTACACCCTCAACGGGCTTTCTGACGGGACTTATTTTTTTGCTGTTACAGCTTATGATGCATCGATGAACGAGAGTCCTTTTTCCAGCGAAGTCAGCAAAGTTATCTCCAACGCCAGTGCCGACACAGCGCCGCCCGTCATTTCTCAAACAAATGCAGCACAGATCACAGAAAAAGGAGCCGCCATCTCATGGCTTACAGATGAACCTGCAAGCACTCAGATCGAATATGGGACAACATCTTCTTACGGTCTGACAAGTGTTCTTGAGATTTCATTGACATCGACCCACACTCAGATATTGGCAAACCTCGTTCCGGCCACGACATACCACTATCGCCTTCTCAGTCGAGATGCGTCCGGGAATCTTGCGACTTCAGGAGACAACACGTTTACAACAACAGCGCTCCCACAGACCATAAATTCTGAAGCCCTGACCATCTTCGGAATCAACGTTGAAACGCCCACCTCAACCAGCGCCATCATCAGCTGGCAGACAAACAAGGCTGCCAGCTCACAAGTTGCCTACGGGACCACAACAAATCTGGGTTCCCGGACAAACCTCGATACAACGCTTTTGTCCAACCACCGTCAACAGCTTAAAGACCTTCTTCCGGATACGCTTTATTATTTTCAAGTAGTAAGTGCCAACGGAAGTCCATTCTCTTCAGAGATATTTAATTTTAAAACCGGACCGGGCGGCCCTGAGGCCACGCCTCCGGATGACGTCGTCGATTTCAGTGCAATCGGAGGGAGCAAATTTGTCTTGCTGACCTGGCAAACACCGCTCGACCCTGATTTTGTCGGTGTGAGGATTCGTTTCCGGACAGACCGTTTCCCCACAGATATCAACGATGGGACATTATTGGGGGATATCAGCGGACCCATGGATGAACAAATGGGGACGACACATCGAAACCTCGACAACGGATTGACGTATTATTATCTTGCCGCATCTTATGATGGCAAGGGTCATTTTCAGTCCACCCAGTTTGCCGCCGCCACGCCGTCAGGCTTTGTTTTTGACGCTGACGATGCGCCTGTTCCCGGCAGTGGCTGCGGCATGATCTTCCGGGACGGGGGGAAGCCACCCGGACCGGGCGATGCATCCGGAATGATCCTGTTCACCGGAATGATTCTCCTCTTGTTCGTAAAAAGAAGATGGAGATCATTAACCGAAGTCAAAATGGCGGCAATCTAACCGTCTGCTTCTTCAATCTCGAAAAAGAGCGGTCGCAATCCGATCCTTCTGACTGCGGCCGCTCTTTTCATCTGAATCATTCCTGATAAAAAGACCATGTGGTCGAAGCCTGTTGGTAATCTCCGGTAAAATCTTGTAGATTAAGTTCATTCATTATTTTGATCAGGGAGGATGGACCATGAGCAGAGAACTTGACTGCAGGGATTGTGATATCAACAAAGTAACAGCCGATCGTGAAACCGAACTGAATGCACTTGCGGTACTTGCTTCAGAACGTCTTTCCGGTTCTCACCGGGTGCGCATTGCCCGCTTTGATGCCCTCACAGGCAATTCAGCCTCCGTCAAATCCGAAGCTGCTTTTGCAAAAAAAGGCGATTACATTCAACGCGCCCTTGACCATGTCCGGTCCATCGGACCGGTCCTGGGGCTGTCCGAGACGCAGCCGGTTGAGTTTGCAGCAGACCCTGTGATTCAAAAAATGACCAGCGGCGCGGTCGCAGTTCACCTGCAACAACAATATCAAGGGGTCCCCATCTTTCAGGCGTCAGAGACAGTGCGTTTCTCTCCGGATGGGAAAATCAAGGAAACCACGGGAAGCGGTATCACAATTCCAGACCTTGTTTCTGTGTCATCCCGACTTCCAGTCGAAGCGGCAGTGGATCGTGCCTGCCGACATGTTGCCGTGCCACACGACGATGAACAGGGACGACACGATCCTTTCGGGGAGGCCATGCCGCTGACAGAAATCGATTTAACGGGATTTAAACCGCAGGTCATCACGGCTTTTCCGACGCCTGAGCAGCCGACAGTCCTTGAATCCGGTCCCTTTGGAGATAAGATCAAGGCAAGCCTCCTCTGGTTTCTGCACCACGACGACCTGCAACTCACCTGGGAAGTTCTCGTAACCCTGCCGAACGATGAGGGACAATATCGCACATTGGTGGATATCCAGAACGGCCAGATTCTCTACTGCCGCCAATTAAACCTATCGATCACAGCCCGGGGAAATGTCTACCACGTTGATGGCGGCAGCAACCGTCAGATGACCGATTTTCCAAAACCAGTGGCGAGTTACGGCCTTCCTGTTCCCAATGACCTGCCTGCCGGGTTTCCAGAACCCTGGGTTGAAACATCTCAGTCTTTGGGCAACAATACCCATGCCCATTTGGGCGCAAGTGGTGATCCGGTCTTTGGGACAAATCAAAACGGGGTGATGACCTTCAATCCATCGAATGCAAGCGGGAATGATCAAAAGGTGCTCAATATTTTCTATTACAACTGCTTCATGCACGACTATTTTTATCTGCTGGGTTTCCGGGAAGCGGATGGAAATTTTCAGCACGATAACTTCGGGCGCGGCGGACGGGCATTTGACCGCGTTGATGCACGCGCGCACAGTGGAACAGTCTTTGGAACGGCCAATATGAGTACGCGAAACGACGGATTGAATCCTGTGATGAACATGGGGTTGGTGTCCTCCACAAATCGTCATACCGCCATGGATTCCAGTGTTGTTTTTCATGAGTTCATGCACGGCGTCACCAATCGACTGGTGGGAGGGCCTGCCAACACACGCGCATTGGAGGCCCCTCAGAGCGGCGGCATGGGGGAGGGCTGGAGCGATTACATCCCTTGTACCATCAATAATACGACTGTTGTCGGAGACTGGGTCGTCAACCGCACAGGCGGGATTCGGGGGTTTCCATACGACACAAATTTCCCCGATCACTTCGGCAACCTGGGAAGCGGTCGTTACTCTGAGGTCCATAATATCGGGGAAATATGGGCCGCTGCATTGCTTGAAATGAACCGGAACATTGGAGCCGTTCTCGGGGTGCAATTGGTGGT
>JBHHWW010000105.1:0-4506 GCA_046756725.1 Nitrospiria bacterium
TGCGGATGACCCCAAGCCCTGTCGCCACACGTCCTGAGTAACGCAATGACATACTTCCAGCTTGATACCTCTTGGAAAGTCCCCCAGAAAAAGTAGGCTCTGCAGACTCACCTTCTATAAACGAAGTTCCCGCATCTCCGCTGGCTGTAACAAGTTTTGTCACTCGATACTCTACTCCCGCTCCAACCGAATGAATCAATCGATCCTCACCGTCCCCGGTTGTCCAAGCCGCATCATAGCTCCCTGTCCAAGCTGTCCGTGCTGAGACTTGATGGAGATATCCACCTCTCCAACTTAACTGATGGGCATCTCGATCTTCAAACTGCCCTCCCGAAAAACGTGTCATGACATGAGTATAAGAAGTGCTTAAATTTAAGGATTCCGACCAATTATACGACAAAGCAATACCCGCCTGATTTTGAAAAGTGTCCGTTCTATCCAATTCGACGCCTTGCCCAAAACCCTGAGGGAGCGCCTCTCTTCTCTCCAAGTCTTTCTCGTTTTCTCCCCCGCCAAAAGAAAAACCCGGCAACCCGGGAGAAAACGACATCTCCTCAATAACACTCACCTCGACACCTTTAATAGTACGATTTAAAATCGGAACCCCTAAATCTATAGAGAGTGAATGAAAAAGTTCATCCTCTATTGCGCTAAAAGAGTAAAACTGTGCTGAGGCGTTGTACTGCATTGATAAGGAGAAGCTTTTACTCGTATAGGCAACGCCTAACGAAGACGATACACTGGCCACTAGCCCGGCGTCTTTATTTGTTTCTGAGAAAAAGAGGTTATCGTTGTAGGTTTCAGATATAGATAGTCCAGAGCTAATAATGACCCGGGCATGAGCTTCCCCGAAAAAAGGGCTTGCGGAGACAAAGAACAAAAACACCCACGCGCCAACAACAAGAATCTTTTCCATAGCCAACAAGAGAATTAAGACACGCTACCGCCATTACGGTGCATACACCGTTGAGAAAAGTCTTTCACCTAATGCAGTACATGAAGACAAGATAGATAGCATCGACAGTTCTTTTATTGGCTTAAACCAAACCGTACTGTCGATTTCTTCTACATTAGGCTCTTCCAGTGATTCCCCTCAAAAATCAGAGTACCAACTACATTTCAGGTCTCATAAGGGCGATAACGCCCTATACAGAAAACACCGCAACACAATCACGATCAACAACAACTTGCGGTTGATGCATCAGCGTCTTCAGAAGAAGAACCACACGATGTTGTGCAGTCATCTCTCTCTCAAAAACAGCCTCCAAACCTTCAAAAGGCCCTTTTTGGATTCGAACAGCTTGACCAGGCCTAAAACTTGACTGTTGGGGAACAACATCCCCTTCCTCAAGCCTTGATCTAATCATTAGGATTTCCGTTTCACTCATTTCCGCCGGAGCACTCCCACTTGCAACAACGCCCCTCACCCCATGTGCATAGTGAACCGCTCTATAATGCGTCTCTACATCAAAGCGGACAAAAAAATAGCCAGGAAAAAGTGGACCGATGACGGTCTGATACTTCCTCCGAATCACACGTTTTTCTTTGAACTTGGGGAAGAATGTCTCTAGGCCAAGCTGCTTAAGAGTTGCCTCGGCAATATACTCTTTCAGAGGTTTTGTGTTTACGACATACCATTTCATGCTTGGATCGAATTTCTCAAATTAAGTCTTTGAAAGCTTACCGAAAGGGCGAATGGTTGTCAATCGGGGCTTTATCGACAGACTTAACCTCGAAAAACGCCTAGCCTATACCCCAAAAATATGTACCGATCACTAGCCGAGACCAGATCATTCACACAAACTCACCTCGCCCCTTTCCCGAACAACACAACTCGAACGGTGTCGATGACGATCGTCAAGTCAAACAGGGGTGAAAGATGTTTGATATAGTAGAGATCGTACTGCAATTTTTCCAAGGCATCCTGTTCGGTAGCCCCATAACGGTATTTTACCTGAGCCCATCCTGTCAGCCCCGGTTTCACCGTGAACCGAAGATCATAATAAGGGATATTCTCTCGAAGCTGCTCGACAAAAAGCGCACGTTCTGGCCGAGGCCCGACAAAACTCATTTCCCCCTTCAAAACATTAATCACCTGAGGGATCTCATCAATACGGAGTAAGCGCATTATTTTTCCCAAAGGCGTCACTCGAGGATCATCTTCGGTAGCCCAAACAGGCCCGCTATGTGCCTCGGCATCCTGACGCATTGATCTGAACTTCATCACCATAAATGGCTTGCCGTTTTCACCCACGCGTTCCTGACGATAAAATACGGGTCCCTTGGAAGTAGTTTTAATTAAAATGGGGATCACAAAAAATATGGGAACAGATATGATTAATCCTATCGAAGAAAAAACAATATCGGACAATCTTTTCGCAACCCGCATGATATTGACCCGGTTAAATCCTTCAGTAAAAATCAATGTGCTTGGCTTCAGCCAATCAACACAAAGCTTGCCCGCGACACGTTCATAAAAAGACACCGCTTCAAAAACCTCAATCCCCTGAACGCGAAGCTGTAAAAGTGATTTTACGGGAAGTTGCCCACGCCGATCGTCCATAGCGACAACAACCTGCTTTATTTGCTGGCGATCGGCAAAACTTGCCAAGCGCTCGAACTGATCACTGGATTTATGAGGAACACTTAAATCCCATTGGAAATGAAATATCCGATACCCCAAGACTCTTTCATGCGCAAGAAACTCTTTAAGAACAGTTGCAACTTTCCCGGAACCTATAATCAGGATCGGAGTAGATAGCCGATGTGTCGCATTGATCGCCTGATATCCCAAGCGAAGACCAATCAGCAGAAAGGGGAACAACGCCAAACGCCACCACAAAGGCCCCAACGCTTCGGTTTCTGGTGGAGGAATCACGAGATAACAGAGCAATAGAATCCCTGCCGCACACAACATCGCCTGCAAATGCCTGACTAGAAATTCCTTGATCGAAAACTGAGGGAAAGGGGGAAATAATTCGCTGTAATAAAAACACACTTGACAGACAAGTGCAGCCAATATCAGGTGAGTCCACTCACTCCCGATAAAAGTCCCCCACATCAAAAAAATAAAAATCAAGGCATTCTCAAAAGCAAAGTAAAATGTGTGTCTTATCGAGAAATACCGGTTAAATAAGCGAAACATAATTAAAAAAGACCCATTAAATTAAAATGACTCATCTTAAAGAGCAAGAAAACGGCTATCCTTGATAATGATCATATTCGTACCGATATCGATCATATCCGTATTTCCAGCTGGTCTTCGCGCGATTCAGCACACTCCCAATAATTTTTTTAGGACCCAATGTTTTCACAGCCTTCGTTAAAACCGCTTCCGGCGTCTCACCTGTTTTCACGACCAGCACAATACCATCAACAACCTCCGAAATGACACTCATATCAAAAAGGGGTAAAATCGGAGGGGCATCGATTAAGATATAATCAAAATCATCTCTTACTTTTTCTAAAATCGACACGATTCCGTTATCTGTCCAGATATAAGCATTATCCCGACGACCATCATCCTGTCGATCATCACTCACCTGCTTACCCATTGTGAGCACACTCAAGGATGCTACGGGCCCCTGTACAACGGCATCGGGGAAACCACACTCCTCTGAAACAATATTAAGCAATCCAGTATTATTGTAAATGCCAAACCGCTTCCCCAGAGAGGGATTTTTGCAGTCTCCATCAATAACAAGGCAACGTTTTCCAAAATCTCTTGCTGCAATTACCGCAAGATTCGACGTGGTTGTTGTCTTTCCTTCGCCCTTGACCGCACTTGTAATCGCAATGACCCTTTTCCCTTCTTTCCGGCTCACAAGATCTATTTTTGCAAACAAAAGACGATAGCGATCCACAAGTAAAGACGCCGACTCATCAAGAACAACAATCCCTTCTTTCGAGATATTTTCATTAAAGTCTCCGTGCATCACCTTCCCTTAACCCCACCGCGCTTAAGAAACTGCTTCCGGCCTGAAAACTGCTCAATATTTACCACTTTTTGGGTCTTTGACTTCTGTTTTTGTTTGATTTCATCTTCAAAATCCGGAATAACAGCTAGGACAAGTACTGAAGTAATCCGTTCAACTTCCTCAGGCTTACGAATCGAATTATCAAACTGCTCCCGGACAAAAGCGAATGCAATCCCAAGCCCCATTCCAACGCCCGTACCTATCAGCAAAACCAGGAACTTGTTTGGCTTAATCGGTTTTTCCGGAAGATTCGCTGGATCTATGATTCTAAACTGCTCTCCCTTCTGTCTTTTCTCAAGATTTTCAGAAATCTCTGCGTTCAATTTTTTTGACAAAAGTGCTTGATAACTCCTTGATATATTATCGTAGTCCCGCTGAATGGTCACCATTTCCTGCTCACGCTTCGGGGTATTTTCAACACGTTGTTCATAAAGTTTAATTTGCCCTTCAATTTCAGCTTCTCTCGTCACAAGATTTTTTAAGTCTTCATTCGCACTTCGAATTTGAGTGACCAACATCATCGCAGGTT
>JBHHWW010000106.1:0-4489 GCA_046756725.1 Nitrospiria bacterium
AAGACCTCGGGAGTACGGAAAACCCTGTGACGACTTCAGATAAAAACTGTCACTAATTTGACGGAAAATGAGATCTTTATCGTCAAATTAGTGACAGTTTTTCTGTTTATTGAGAAACTTCAGCCTTCACCTTCTGTACCAAGCAGAAACGGTGCCATGGATTTTAATCTTGGTATTTAATAGAAAATTAAGTTTTTTCAGGTTGATGTAAAGGAAGCGTCAAATTAAAAGTCGTGCCTTTTCCTAGAGCACTTTTCGCCGTCAGGCTGCCATGATGTCGATGAACAATCTTGTCGCAAATGGCCAGCCCCATACCCGTTCCTTCAAATTCGGACCGGTTATGGAGCCTTTGAAAAGGTTTTAAAATCCTCTCAAAATATTTTTCGTCAAACCCGATGCCGTTGTCTGAAACGGTAATATGCGCCGCTCCATTATGGCCCTGAAGGGCGGTAATCCGTACAACAGGCGGGACTTCTTTTCTGTGGTATTTTAATCCGTTTCCGATCAGGTTCTGAAAAAGCTGATACATTTGCGTGGGATCGGCATCAATTGTGGGGAGCGGGCCGACTTCAACAAGCCCTTTTGCTTGAAGGCGTGATTCTTCTATGGTATCCAGCACATCGTGCACCACTTCGTCTAGAGGCGTAGGGATAAACGGGAAAGTCTTCGTCGTGATTTTTGAGAGTGCGAGCAAGTCATCAATCAGGTTCTGCATTCGCCCTGCCGCCGAGGCCATCCGCGTGATGCAGCCGACCCCTTCTTCATCCAAAACCGCCTGATAATCTTCTTTGAGGATGCCTCCGAGTGTGATAATTTTTCGTAAAGGTTCCTTCAGGTCGTGGGATGCAATGGAGGTAAACTGCTTCAAATCCTCGTTTGCTCGAGCGAGTTCGATTGCACGCTGCTCTGCGATTTCCGTTCGTTCTGAGACCCGCCGTTCCAAAAAGACTGTTTCGCTGACATCCCGAACGGAGATGAAAAGATATTTAATCTCTCCGCCTTCTCGAAGCGGCCCCATCGTGCAGCTCTGCTGCATCAGATCAAATTCTGTAATAAACGACCCAACCGCTTTCATGGGGAATAGGGGCTGAGGGTCTTTCTGCGTGAAAAAGGAAAAGTTTCCGAAGGCAAAAACAGACTTAAAATTCCTCAAGAATCGCTGATTTTTTATTTTTGGAAAAAAATCGAAAAGGGACTGTCCAATGATCTCCTCTGCCGGAATTTTGCTGTGAGAGGCCATCCAGAGGTTCCAGTACCGGACTTGATACTGATCATCCAGAACAACCACCCCAGAATCAATCACGTCTAAGATGTCTGAGAAATTCAAAAGAAATCCTCCATAAAATTGTGTAAGGCTTTTTTTAGCCACAGAAATGATTGTTGATCTGTCACCAGGAATAAAAACCCGTCGATGTCTTGTGATTCAAATCTGAAATTGGCCGAAATCGAAATCACCCGGCTTTCCGGATCAACCAGTTTTCTCATGACCTCTCCTTCGGGAAAATGCTCGGTATTGAGCCTTGGCGGGGAGTAGGTGACAATATCTTTCAGCAGCTCAACAAATTTGCCGATACAGGCCCCCGTTAAGATATTCGCTATTTCAAGAAGAGTTGCCTCGTTTGTCAGTTGGGACGCTTCTCCTTCTGAAGCATCCTCACCCAAATCAAAAAGCCTGGAAAGCTTTTCACCGGATTCGAAGGGAAGCACCAGAACGGCATGGCCGGCCATTCGCCCGCTAAAACTCTGCTCAATGGTGTGGAATGGGACCGCTATCTTCTGTTCCTTAATCAAATAATTAAAAAGATCCTTCCCGCGCATCAACTGAATATTCGGAATGCTCAAGACCACAAAGATGTCGATGACCTTGCCCAAGTCGGCGGCGGCGCGGCCAAAAGAAATATTCATGACTTCTTGCAGAACGCCTTTTTCCTCTTCTGAAAAACCTGTTTCTTCCGGCTTGTCGATGACTGTTTCAGACTTCAATTTTCACCTCCATCGCTTTTAAAACAGCGGCCTCAACGGATTCCTTTGTCGGCGGTTTCGGCAGCACCGTCAGCGCCCCCGCTTTCATGACACGCACTTGGACTTTTTCCTGAACATCGGCTGTTGCAACGATGATGACCGCATCCGGGTGAAGTTTCTTCATCTCATCAAGCGCCTGAAAGCCGTCCATCACCGGCATCGTCAAGTCCAGAAAAGTCAGGTCGGGTTGAAATGTTTTGAATTTTTCAAGGGCCTCCAAGCCGTCTTTGGCCTCTGTAAATTCAAAATCATAACGATCTGAAAGAAATTTTTTGAGAACCATCCGCATAAATAATGAATCATCCACAATGAGCACTTTTTTGATCATTTTCCCTCCAATCGTCGGTTGTTCATTCACTTGTGTTGTGTCTGAAGAACAGGAGAATGCGCTTCGACAAACAGTTCTCCAGGTTCTTTTACTTCTTCTTGCTTCGTATCCAGTGAAAAATAAAAAGTAGACCCGACGCCGGGTGTACTTTCGGCAAGAATTTTTCCTTCATGGAGGTCAATAATTTTTTTGAAGGAACTGAGTCCGATTCCCGAACCACTGTAGGCGCTGCTTTCAGAATGCAACCGTGAAAATAGAAAAAATATTTTGAAGAGATGTTCTTTTTTAATGCCAATGCCCTTGTCTTTGACATACACCCAGTGAGTCCCGTTTTTATTTTCTGTGCCGATGCTTATCTCCGGTTTTTCTTCGGGGGCAACGTATTTCAAGGCATTGGAGATCAAATTCATAAAGACTTGGAGCATCAGATTTCGATTACACATCCAAAGCGGGAAATCCCCTTCAATCGCAATGTACGCATCTGTCTCCCGGATTTGTTTCGACAAAAGATCGACCGCCTCACGGGCAATTTCCTGCATGTTGATTTCTTTTTTTGTATGTGCCTTTTTCCCCAGTTTTGCATACATCAACAGATTGTCCATCATGTTATGAATGCGTTCGCTTCCCCGGATCATTCGATTGAGATAATCAAGCCCTTCCCCTTTCAGTACGTCTCCGTATTCTTCCTTGAGCAATCCTGCAAAAGAACCCATCGTCCTCACAGGACCGCGCAGATCATGGGAAACCGTAAAGACATAAGTATTCAATTCCTTATTCACTCTCTGAAGTTCCTGTTTCTGGCTATTTAATAATGTCTCAACCTCTTTTCGTTTTGTAATGTCTCGAAGTGTCAATAAATGCGCATTCTGCTCTTCCCAACGCACATTTGAGACCAGGATTTCAACAAATACATCGCCGCGTTTCGGGTTGAATATTTTGAAATCTGAAATGTGTCCGGTCTCGAGCGGAATGCCAAAGTATTCCCCCAGCAAATCTTCGGACTTCCGGCCGAAAAGCGTTTCTGCCGCAGGATTCAGATAGACGATTTCAAAATGGCGGCCAACGACGACGATCCCTTCCATGTTTTTTTCGACGATGTTGAAAAATCGTCGGTTGCTTGCCGCAGCCTCCTTTTTCAGGTGACTGACTTCCTTTCGCAATGTCTCTATTTCGAGATCTATCTGCATTTTCGTGAGCGGTTCCGTTCCTGTTACCGAAGCAATTCAAGACGGGTCGCCATCTTCTCCTTGCTACTCAAATCAACCAGGAATTTCTTTTTCGGTCCGGGTGTGACCCTGACGAAGGCGGGTGTGGCAAGAATATTTTCCGACTGGGCCAATTCAGGTTTTTCCTGAACATCAATCACTTTCAAAAAATATTGGCTTTTAAACATCCCGTGAAGCAGTCCATCAAAAACTTCGATTTGTTTTTTTTCTTCAGAACCAATCCCTGAAAGGTACAAATCGAGCTGATACCGGTGATCCATTTTATGGCTCCTTAGCGAAGATTCAGAGGGCGATCGTGACATTTAAAGTCGTCAATGATATGACGAACCCGGCCCATAGAACGTCAAGTTTTTGCCTCTTTGATAGACAGGAGAAACAAGACTCTTTTTTCAGTCAGCATGTTTTCAACACTTTGTATATTCCCGAATAAATCCTACCCTTTGGTTATGCATAGTTCATACCTCTTGTAAATATCCCGGATATGCTTGTTTATTCTGTCTCGTCGCAACTTTTTTGGAGACGCCGAAAAAAGATTCAACAAAACAGGATATGATTTCAAAAAAGGGTCTATTTTTTGTACAATATGCCTATTTATTGAGGAGGTGTTGACGAAGTGGCGGGGGATGGCTGGATGGCCTTTTTTGACCCTTATATTACGTTTCGTGTCATGTTGGCCCTCTTTATCGGGACCTATCTCTTATTTGAGTTTGTCGCGATGTTCATTCTCTATCTCCAACTGCCTCGATTTGTTAGGCGGATTATTTTATTAAAACTGCTTCAGTTGCGGTCCCGCAGCTTGAGAATTGAAATATCCCTGGTGGTGCTTCTTCTTTCGGTGGAGGGGTGGTTGTTGTTTCGTATAATTACGGGAGCAAGTTAAATTGCCTTGGCGAAAAGCATTGACAAAAATGTG
>JBHHWW010000107.1:0-4412 GCA_046756725.1 Nitrospiria bacterium
TTTCGATCTTTGATGTCAGTGATTTTTCCAATCCAATACTTTTGCACAAAGAACTTCTGGGAGATCGCGGCACGGAATCGGAAGCGCGGCGCAATCACAAAGCCTTCACCTTCTGGGCAGAGCAGGGCCTGCTGGCCCTGCCGATCGAACTGCATGAATTTGCAGCCCTGCCATTACATGCTTTGGAATGGGCAAATGAGACCTTTCGAGGTCTCTATGTCTATCGGGTGAGTGCCGATGGCGGCTTCAAATTGCTGGGACGCATCAAGACGGCTGATCCTCAAGCTGCCCCGCGTTTTTTCTTTAACGATTGGATGCGCGGTATTTTTATTGACGATACGGTGTATGCAGTGAAGGGCAATGCGGTTCATCGTGCCAACATAAATGATATCCCGCACACGGTTCAATCGGTGGCGCTTGTGAAATAAAGTTACTGGAAGGACTTGGGCGGGGGGACGTTATGATTTCTTTGGACATGCGTCTTTATGAAGATATTTCTTGCATTCCCCGAGCGTTAATAAACGGACTTTTTTTTCAGGGATTACTTTCATCAAATCTTCAACGGCCAGAGAATAAAGGCGTACTTTTTTATCCTGGCTCGCCGTGGCCAGATATTTTCCATCCGGGCTGAACGCAACGCTGTTCACCGAAGCCCTGCGGCTTTGGATACGGATTAATTCTTCCCCTGTCCTCGCATCCCAGACCCTTGCCGTTCCGTCTTTGCTGGCTGTGGCAAGACGCAATCCATCCGGGCTGAAGACGATTTTCAGGACCTCGCCGGTATGCCCGGACAAAACCCGTTGCACGCCTCCCTGCCCTGAAAACCCGGGGTCCCAGATTCTTGCAGTGCCATCTTTGCCAGCCGTTGCGAGATATTTTCCGTCAGGACTAAAAACAACATCCATGACGGGACCGGTATGACCAATAAGGCTGACCAACAAAACGCCGGAAGAAGCCTCCCATATCATGGCTGTGCCGTCCTTACCCGTCGTGCCGACATGCTTTCCATCCGGACTGAAAGCAATAGAGAGAACTGCATCGCTATGGCCGATGAGTTTAACCTGCTCGTTCCCGGATTTCAGACCCCAGACACTCGCCGTGGTATTTCCGCTGGCCGTCGCCAATCGCCCCCCGGCCGGATCAAATGCAACATCATAAACCCGACCCGCTTGTTCTGGAAGGGTCAGTATTTTTTGTCCCGACAATGGATTCCATACTGTGACGATGCCTGCATCGCTCACCGCCGCCAATCGTCTCCCATTTGAAGATCCGAAGGCGAGGCCGTTCACAGGACCTTTCTGCTTCACAGTGCGGCGTCTCTCTTCGGATGCAAGATGCCAAACCATCAGCTTTGCATCTTTTCCTGCACTTGCCAACACCTTTCTGTTTCCGCTAAAAACAACGTCTTTGACAGAGCCGGTATGACCGGAGAATATTTTCTTGACGGGCAAGGTCGTAATTGAATGGTAGAGGATGTGGTCTACCTTAATACGGTCTTTTTTTACAAGGAAACTGCTTGTTGAAAGGGCATGTCCAATCAAGGAAAGGCTCAAAGTCGGATTTGAAGGAAAATTTCGGGTTGCGGCCGAAATCAGAGAGTGAGACAAGACCTGCTTCTCTTTGATCGATTTTTCGATCGCTTCCCTCTCTGACTGAACAACATCCTTTTTCATTTTTTCTGCGTTGACATCCGGTTTTTGAGGCGCCTCTTGCACCGCCTTTTGAGTAGAAATAACTTCTTCGGAATGAACAACGACAAGATCCGTCTCCACTTCACCCGATTGCTGATCGGCTTTCGGCGCTTCCAGTACAGGGGTAGGGACAGATATGGGCACTGACGCAGGCACAGACACCTTCACAACCTCTGTTTCAACCGGCGCTGCTTTTTCGGGTTCTTGATCAAATGCTTCGATTTTTTTTGTCTGGCTGATAGTAAGCGGGGCTTGTTCTTCTGGACGCAATGGCTCTATTTCAGCCACGTCCTTTGCAGGCACGGGGATTTGGACTCCCCTTTGCTGACTGACGAAAGCGGCCGCCCCCGCCGCAATCATAAAACAGATGATCAGCGCAGGACTGAATCGGCGAAGACGCCGAGACGGTGGCCGTAGAAGGGGTTCGGCGGGCGGATGAACTCGTTCACTTTGCTGCTTCTCTTTACTCACCTGCTTCTCTTCATTGACCTCATTATCTTCATCCAAGACAGGTTTTCTCTCTTCTTCATGCTGAACATCCGTCACATCTTCCCGACTGGCCTGAACATAAGCCTCCAGAGCCTCACTGCAACCCAGCTCACGGCCATCCGGGCTTTCCAGCCAAGCCTCTGCAATGAGGCGTTCGACTTGCCCCAGAAGAAGTCTTTTTTTTCTGCCCAGACGAAGCCATTCAATGGCCTTGTTTTCCAATTGGCGACGAATGACTTTTCCCTCGCTCCGCTGTTTTCGCCATGTATCGTTCGATTCCAGAATGGGCTTAACCAGAAGATCATGGATCAAGATATACCAAGTGGATTCTGCGCGTTCCTCTCTCCGAACAAGATGTCCTTCGACCAGAAAATCCATTGCCTCATTTGGAATGCCTCCCGTCTCTGTTTCTCCCTTGTAAACCATTTCCCGCGTTTTTGAGTGCGTAATGAATGCCTGATCAAAACACCGGCGTACACTTTCTTCCTTTGCGCCACTCCGTTCGGTGGTCTGCTTAATCAACTTTTCGTAGAACAGGCATAAAGCCCGATTTACATCACCAAAAGTTTGTATGTGGTTTTGTGTGATTTGCTCCACATCGTATGGCAAGTTGTCCCACAGATGTTTACAGACCACTTGAAGCAGAACCGACTCTATGACAACATCTTCAGATGTATTTATTTTTCCGAAATTTTCGGCAGTCTGCATCTCCGATAATGTATTTACCAGATTTTCAGCGACCCCTTTCTCAAAAGTGCGTCGTGTGTCTGCCAAAGGTCTTGTCACCGAAGCAAGTGCCGTCTTATTCCGTAAAGGTCCCAGATAAAAACGGGTCTCTAATCTGTTGGGAAGAAAATGTGCGTAGGAGGTGAGTTGAGCGAGATGTGATTCTCTCAGGACAAATACAACCCGCAGTTGGATGTCCTCTTCGAGCGCTTTCTTTAATTGCCTGAAGAATTCTTCTCTCTCTTTGAATCGTTTCGATGAGGAAGAGAAGAATGTGTCAAACCGGTCAAAGATAGCGACGCGAAATCCAGCATTTTCTGTTCGATTGATGGGATGAATTTCCGGGTGTCTTTTCTCTTTTAGAATTTCAAAACCATTTTTTTCCAAAAGGGGAATGAGCCCAGCATTTAATAGAGAGGTTTTTCCAACGCCCGAGGGGCCGTGCAGTACGAGTGTTTGATTTTCAAGGAGGAGGGCCAGGAGCGCATGTGCTTCGTCTTCTCGTCCGAAAAAGAGACCGCTCTCTGAGGAACTGAAAGGCCTGTGCCCGACATACGGACTATGTTCTTGCACTCTGTTCGTCACGGGAAAAACCTCCACTACCTAATTATTGAACCAGCGGAGAATAAAACTGAAAACACGGGTCTGGCAAGAGGACTCAGCCTCTTGCCTAAAACAAACCCGATCAGGAAAGGATTTCTTTGACGCGTTCCGCTGCTTTTGAAAGATAGAAAAAGAGGACACCCAGCTTGGCATTTTTGGGCGCTAAGACCATGAGCAGAGCATTTTTCCCGGCATACTGACTGATGACATACCCCTTCTCTCCCATTACAAACAGCTGCTCCACAGGACCCCGTGCCAATGCGACAGAAGTCCTTTCGCCCATAGAGATCATAATAGCGCTCATGCTGGATACCGTGGGTTCGTCTATTTGCGGCGGAAGCAAACTGGCCATCGTCAAGCCGTCTCCCGAAACGACAGCACAGGCATCGATCTCCCCTGAAGCGCTTTTCAGGTCGGCAAGAACCTCATTGAGCGTGTCTATCCGTGACGGCGACACATCCTTTACATCTTCAACATCTCGTTTTCCAAAGGCCATTGCCTCTCCCCTTTCTTTCATTTGATTTGACAAAAGATTCCCAATGCTTTTCAACGCATTTTCATTCGTTCGTTTGACTAAAAACCCTGGCGAAATAAAATTCAACATTAGAATTATTTCTATTGGAAGGTTTACAATAACAGTCTTAAATAGACATGTACCGCCAGCATACACCCTGACAAGGCGATGTCAAAAACATATTAGACTGGAACAACGAAGTTAACATGATTTATTGATAAATTACAACTCCATACAATAAACAGGGTCTGATTTGCACGTTTGTAAATATCACCGCCAGGTCTGCATCAAATTTGATATTTGCCTGAGATGACAGATAGATTTCAAAATAAACCTTTCAGAGCATGAACATCGTCAAGTTATTTTTCTGCGGTCATTATTCTCCTTCT
>JBHHWW010000108.1:0-4283 GCA_046756725.1 Nitrospiria bacterium
GCTCGTACTTGCGCAAACAAAGGCCTCTGTCGTCGCAACGAGCGATTTGGTCGATATCGAACGGCTTTTATCTCATATCGAAAAAAATAAAGAAGAAGCCGTTCTTTCAATGAAAAATAACAAGGCAGTTCATTTGTTCTATTTTAAAAAGGGGCTGTTGCGTGATGCCTATTTTGAAGAGACGGAAGGAACCCGGGCGGAATCCGATCTACGGGACAAACTGCTTCTCTGCGCCTATTCGTCATCGGATCATCCGCTTCAGATTGCGCTCTATGAGGACATGACGATTTCTCCGGCAACGGATCAGGAGGCGGCGGAAAATCAGCTTTCAGAGGCTGAAAATCACTGGTCTCTTGAAGTGCTGAATGGAGATCGCGAAGGAGAAAGAATCGATCTCGGGCATGAAAACCTCTCTTTTGGCCGGGGGAAGGTCGATATCCGTTTGAACGATCCAGAGGTCTCTCGTTTTCATGCAGCCATTGAGTACACAAATAAGGTTTATGTTGCGATCAATCAGGCGAGTACCAATGGTCTTTTTGTCAATGACGAAAAAATCGAACGTAAACAGCTAAGCTTGAATGATGTCATCCTCTTAGGCGATACCCGTTTCAGGGTGGTTTGCCGGAAATGAGCGCTTCCCTACAAAATTTCAACCTTTTTGAGTTGCCCCTTCAGGCAATTTCTGTATTTCAAACTTTCATATCAAATCATGACATCATCAGTTTGTTCGCCTACGGCATCTTTGGCATTCTGGTTTTCTGGGGCATTGCGCTCTTAAAAAAAATCCTCGCAATGAGAAGGGAAGTGAATGACGACCCGATAAAAGAAGCGAAAGCCGCAGCGGAAGCACAAGATCCTGAGCTTGCCGGAGCCCTTTTTGAAGAGGCTGAAGACTACGAGCGGGCCATTCACTACTACAAAGAAGCGATGGCTTTTCAAGAAGTCGGACGTGTCTACGAAGGGTTGAGTCAGTGGGCTGATGCGGCTCAATTCTACAAACTTTCCGGAAATATGGAAAAGGCGGCCGTTATGTATCAGCGCGGGAGAGAATTTGTTCACGCGGCGGAATCTTATGTCCGATGTGACAAAAATCTCGAAGCGGCTGAGATGTATGAGAAGGGCGGTGATTTTCAGAAAGGCGCGCTTTTATACGAAAAAATAGGTGATTTGTTGAAAGCCGCGCGTCTCTACAAGCGATGTGAAAACTTTGAAAAGGCCGCCCAAAAATATGAATGTTATTTTCTGAAACAGAAACTTGAGAAAAAAAAGAGTTCCTCTGAAAAATGGAAAGGAATACGACATACGGCTTTTGAGAGTGGATCACTCTATTTTGGAATCGGACAGTTTCAGAAGGCGATGTTTATTTTTTCTGAAGCCGATATCCCGCTCCAGGCTGCGGAAGCGGCTGTTGAGGCTGGAGAACTGGAAAAAGCGGCTCAATTTTATTTTTCCGGTGGTGCCCATCATAAAGCCGCGCGCATGTATGAAAAAATGGGAGACTTGAAACAAGCCCATTGGGTAATGGCGAAAAAATACCAGAACGATGCCGATCTGCTCTCTGCCGCAAAAGCTTTTGAAAGGGGAGAAAACTGGACTGAAGCAGCGGAAATGTATGAAAAATCGGGAGAGATCGGCGCAGCAGCCAGGATGTTTCATCAAGCAGGAAATTATCATCGGGCCTCAGAACTCTTTATTTCTGTAAATGAGGGACCTGCGGCGGCTGAATCTCTTGAAAAAGGGGGCCGGTGGCGGGAAGCCGCAGAACTGTATGTTCAATTAAAACGGTTTGAAAAAGCGGCCCGCTTGCAAGCCGAAAACGGTTATCACTACGCCGCTGCCCTGTTGGTTAAAAAACAAGGCAAACTGGATCGTTGTATTTCTTATCTCCAGGCGGTCGGTTCCGAATCAGACGATTATTATGCGGCCTCTCTTTTATTGGGAGAGATTTTGACTGAACAGGGAAAAATCTCTTTGGCTAAAAATTGTTATCTTAAAGTTACTTCGCAGGAAGTTGTTTCAATGGAAAACATTGAAATTTATTACAGCCTGGCCAGGCTCTACGGATTAGAAAAAGAATTTGAAGCGGCGGAAAGACTTTTTGAAGCGATTCTGAAAAAAGAATACAGCTACAAAGATGTCAAGGAACGGAGAGACCTGCTTAGAAATGCGATTCATGAGAAGAAGAAAGGCCGACTGACGCCTGTCATCCAGGCGTCAAAACGTGCTCCTATTTCCCATAATGGAGATATTGGCCGGTACACAATGATCCGAAAGATTGGAGAGGGCGGCATGGGCGTTGTATTTCTTGCCGAAGATGTTGTTTTAAAAAGGAACGTTGCGTACAAGGTGCTGCCTCAAAGTATTCGGGAAAATCCGGCGGCTCTGCAAAGTTTTCTTCAGGAAGCGCGCATCGCAGCGGCATTGAATCATCCCAATCTGGTGACCATTTTTGATACAGGGAAAAATGGAGAGGACATCTACATCACGATGGAATATGTTGATGGACAAAGTCTAAAAAGTTTTCTTGAGAGGAATAAGCCACCCATAGAGGTATTGATGGAAATCATGAAATCAATTTGTCTGGGCGTGGCCTACGCCCATGAGAGAAATGTGATTCATCGTGATTTAAAACCGGGAAATATTATGTTGCTTCACGACCGGACGGTCAAGATTATGGATTTTGGCCTGGCCAGACTTTTAACGGATACAATCATTGAAAAAACGTCCGTGAAGGGAACTCCTCTTTACATGTCTCCGGAACAAATCATCGGAAAAAAAGTCGATAAACAATCAGATATTTACTCTCTCGGCTGCCTCTTTTACCGGATGCTTGCAGGACATCCTCCCTTTACCAAGGGAGATATTTATTTCAACCACCTCCACACCATGCCAAGCCCTCCAACCTCATCCCGCCTGAAAATTCCCGATGCGTTGTCGCAGATCATTTTAAAATCGATTGAAAAGAGGAAAGAAGATCGCATCACTGAAATCGAAGAAATCCTGGAATCCCTGACCCAACTTTGTCCAGAAACAGCTTCTTTGCCTCGTGCTGTTCGGACAAGTAATGGCTGATGATTGACTTTCCGCCCGTCCGCTTTATTTTTCAGGGCACATCCACTAACCCGCTGTGACGCAAAAGTGCATCAATCGTGGGTTCAGATCCTTTAAACGTGACAAACAGTTCCATCGGATCCCTGGACCCGCCCTGTTCCAGAATCGTTTCCATAAATCTTCTTCCGGTTTTCCGATCAAAGATCCCGTTTGTTTCGAATTGGCTGAAGGCATCGGCGGACAGCACTTCCGCCCACTTGTAGCTGTAGTAACCGGCAGCGTACCCTCCCGCAAAGATATGGGAGAAGCCATGTGGAAAACGATTAAAGGAAGGGGGCTGCATGACGGAAACCTTTGCCCTCACTTCATTGAGAATCTCGTAGACGCGGCCTCCTTTTTCCGGCGCATATTCCAGGTGCATTCTAAAATCGAAGAGCGCAAATTCCAGTTGCCGGACCATTTGCATGGCCGATTGAAAATTTTTAGCCGCAAGCATCTGCTCAAAGAGCGCGTCGGAGAGAGGCTCTTCAGTCTGGTAATGGCTGGCAATTAAATCAAGGGCTTCCCTTTGCCAGCACCAGTTTTCCGTAAACTGGCTGGGCAGCTCAACCGCATCCCAGGGGACGCCCGCGATACCGGATACCCCCGGATAGTCCACCTGGGTCAACATGTGGTGCAAACCGTGACCGAACTCGTGAAAAAGCGTTAGGACCTCATCATGGGTAAAGAGGGCCGGTGTATCGCCCACCGGCCCGGAGAAATTGCAGGTAAGGTAGGCCACGGGGATTTGAATGCCCGTACTCGTTCGTTTTCGGGTGATGCAGTCTCCCATCCAGGCACCGCCCCGCTTGTGGGGTCGTGCGTAAAGATCGAGATAGAATTGGCCGCGCACTTGCCCTTTTTCATCCCGGATTTCATAAAAACGGACGTCCTCATGCCAAACATCAACCCCTTCAAGTGGAGAGATCTTAAGTCCGTAAAGTCGTTCTACTACGGAAAACAAGCCTTTTAAGACGGTTGATACAGAAAAATAGGGTTTAAGTGTTTCCTGAGAAATCGCATATTTGTGCTGGCGTAATTTCTCCGAATAATAAGGGACATCCCATGCCTCTATGCCGGTAAAACCATATTCTTCTTTGGCAAAGGCGCGGACTTCGTCCAGATCCCGATGTGCTATGGACAGAGAACGGTCAGCCAGTTCTTCCAGAAAGGTCATCACCCGGTCTGTCGAA
>JBHHWW010000109.1:0-4281 GCA_046756725.1 Nitrospiria bacterium
ATGCAAGGCACAGTCTTAGGTTTATCTGCCCATTAGATGGCGGGGTTCCAAGTCGATAAAGCACGGGAATTGTCCGGAATTCCGGAAACCCATGAGCCTGTCGCGGTGATCACCATCGGATATCCTGGAGAGTCTGGCGACTTGCCGGAGATATTCCAAGAGAGCGAAAAAGCAACCCGGTCTCGAGAGGCATTATACGATTTTGTTTATACCAGTTCTTGGAGTCGGACCGCTCCAATTTTGATCAAATCATGATCTCCAATAACACAGCTTATTTTGTAGAACCGATATTCGGATAATGCCCCTTGTGCCAATAAAAGGATGTGATTATATTAACCTACGATGCTCTATATTAGGTGTTTAGTCCCACGGTGTGATAGAACGGATGAAGATTAAAACGTTACGGTTCTTTTGTCCAAATTTTGCAGATGTATTTGTAGGGTGTAAGGTCTTTGAGGGTTTTAAGCCGCCAGGCGAAATTATAAGCCATTATAAAGGCATCCATATGATTTTTCAGTTGTTCGTATGAACCGTAATGATAGCGCTTAACCGTGGCCCCTTTGATCGTCCTGTTCATGCGCTCCACCTGCCCATTCGTCCAGGGGTGCTTTACCTTGGTCAGGCGGTGCTCAATTTTATTTTCGTGGCAAGCACGATCAACAATATGTGTGAAGGTATATTTGTCCTGCTTACGATTGTTGAACTGGAGACCATTGTCTGTCAGGATTGTATGGATCTTGTAAGGTACGGCCACAACGAGCTTGCGTAAAAATTCTGCCGCAATCATTTTTGTCTGACGTTCGTACAATTCTATGTATGTGAACTTTGAGCTGCGGTCGATACCCACGAACAGATACTCTTCCCTTCCTCTCTGCGGACCTCAGATATTTCAATTCGATTAAATTGAAATATCCGACGGGAAATGTGTCTAAAATTAGAACTCGAACCGCCTTGAATGCCGGGGGCTATTTTCGTATTATATCAGGATTTTCAGGGAATTGTGTATGCACATCACCTATCGCCCACCGCACGGCTCGCCCACGCGGCTCCAATGGGAAGACATTTCTCCAGACACCAAAACAGTGGCCTGTGTCCTCCTTCTTCATGGTCGCGGCGTCAACCGGAAAGATCTGATTCCAGTCGCTGAATTGATCGACCTCTCTGGGATACATTGGGTCTTTCCGGATGCCCCCTTTTCATTTGTTCAAATGCCTGGCGGAAAAATGTGGTTTGAATCCGCTCCGGATTCAAAAGAAGGGATTGCTCTCAGCCGCCACCTGCTCACTGCGCTTATTCGTGAATTAATGCTGAAAGACCATCTCCCTGCCGATAAAATTGCAATTGTGGGATTTTCTCAGGGTGCCGTGATGACACTCGATGTCGGGCTTCATTTTTCCGAGCCTCTGGGGGGGCTCATTGCCTTGAGCGGCTTTCTTTTTTCCTCTGATCAGCGAACATCTGCGTCATATAAAACGCCTATTTTGTTGGCCCACGGCACGGAAGATGAGGTTGTTTTTGTGGATGGTTCACGCGAATCCGCAGCCTTTCTTGAGAAAGAAGGATATGCTGTGCAATTGCGGGAATATCCAATTGGGCATACGATTATTACAGAAGAAATTTCGCTCATACGAAATTTCTTGAGACAACATCTCGGACTTTTCCATTGAAAGTTCAAATATGGAGTTCATTTTTCATCGGGAGGGTAAGGCAATGAGATGGCCTGCAAAAATTATTTCTTTGTCTTTGAGCGTTCTTTTTTCACTATTATTGTCCGCTTGCTCGAATTCCGAAGGAAAAGCCCAGAAGATTTATGAAACAGCGCAATTTGAAGAGTTACAGACCAATATCAAACACGCCAAGCAACTCTATCAGGAAATTCTCAGAGACCACCCAGAGACGGCGATCGCAATCAAAGCGAAAGCGCGCTTGGCCGAACTCGCACTTCAGAAAAATTAACACCTGCATCCCGACGTCATTTTCATTCTTAAATCAGAGACATTCTGGAATCAGGGCTTGACCCGATTACACCGGATGTTGCATATTCCCCAAAAAGTTTGTTCCCGTAGGCCACATCCCGTTGAATGGCTATCAATCATTCCCTTGAAAAATAGAAAAAGAGTATTACCTTCAACCTTGAGTTGTTTCTCAGAAACCTGAAGTCAGATTAAACCAATATATAAAAAACCACTTTTCAACCATATGAATGAAGGAGAAATAAATATGGCAACAACCCACGACACAAAAGAAACTTTCGAATACAAAGCGGAAATGAACCAGCTTTTAAATTTAATTGTCCATTCCTTGTATACGCATCCTGAGATATTTTTACGAGAACTGATTTCAAACGCCTCGGACGCATCCAACAAAGTCCGGTATCTGCAAATAACGGACGACACGATTTTGGATCGTAATAAAGAATTGACCATTAAAATCGAACTCGATGACAAGGCACAAACCTTTTCAATTGAAGATACCGGCATCGGCATGACCCGTGATGACTTGATTAATAATATTGGCAAGATTGCCTCTTCAGGAACATTAAGGTTCTTGGAGGAAGCCAAAGGGAAAAAAGACCAACTGGGCGATTTGATCGGGCAATTTGGTGTTGGATTTTATTCGGCCTTCATGGTGACGGATCAAATTACGATTGAAACGCGTCACGCCGACAAGAGTTCAGTCGGTCTCCAATGGACGTCAACCATGGGACAAAACTACACGATTGAAGAGATTGATCGCGCGGAAAGGGGTACGAAGATTTCTTTCAAGTTGAAAGATGAATTCAAGGAATTTTCAGAGGAATACAAAGTAAAAGAGACGATTAAAAAATATTCCAATTTTGCCGATTTCCCGATTTTTGTCGGTAAGGAAAAAGTGAATACCATTGCTCCGCTCTGGACAAAAAAAGCGAAAGATCTGAAGGATGAAGAGCTTAATGAGTTTTACAAGTTTGTTGCCAACGACTGGGAAGATCCCCTGGATCACCTTCAGATGTCTCTCGAAGGAGTGGGTGCAACATTCAAGGCCCTGCTGTTTATTCCAAAGCGAGCGCCTTTTGAACTCATGCGGACACAGGAGCACAAAACCTTACAGCTCTATGCAAATCGCATCATGATCATGGACGACTGTAAAGACCTACTGCCGGAATATCTTCAGTTTATGAGGGGCGTTGTGGACACAGAAGATCTGCCCTTGAATGTTTCCAGGGAAATGGTCCAGTCCTCTCCTGTGATGCAGAAAATAAAAACCACTCTGACCAACAAGATTCTGGGGTGGCTCGAAAAAATGGCGAAAAAAGATGCTGAGAAGTATACCGAATTTTATAATACCTTTGGCAAACTCTTTAAATATGGCGTCAACAGCGATTTTGCAAACAAGGATAAAATCGTGGACTTGTTGCGCTTTGAAACCTCATCGCAAGATGCAGGAAAACTTTTCTCTTTCAAGGAATATGTGGCTCGCATGAAGGACGATCAAAAAGAGATTTATTATATATCGGGTGAGAGTCGAGACCAGGTCGAAAGTAATCCAAATATGGAATATTTTAAAAAGCACGACACCGAGGTCTTGTACTTGATCGATCCTGTGGATGCTTTTATCATTCCATCCATTCAGGAGTACGATAAAAAGCCGGTTAAAGCCATCGACAAGGGGGATCTTGATTTAAAATCGGATGAAAACGAGGGAGAAGAAAAAAGCAAACTTTCTGGTGCGCTCATTGATCTGTTCAAGGAAACGCTGAAAGATCGGACGGAAGATGTGCGTATTTCAAAACGCCTTGTCGATTCGGCAGTCACGCTGGTTGCCACTGCGGAGGGTGCGGATAAACACACCGAGCATTTGATGAAAATGATGGGTCAGAATGCGCCTCAGTCCAAACGTATTCTGGAGGTAAATGCAGACCATCCCGTCATTCGAAACTTGTCGAGGCGTTATATCGGGAATGACAAAGACCCCATGATCACAAAATGCATCCTCGGGCTTTTCGAAAGTGCACAACTCATCGACGATGAACTGACATCTAAAAATGATTACGTCAAAAGAATGATGGAAATCATGGAAGAAGCAACCCAGTAACGAACAGGGGCCGCAGGTGTTTTCCGCCGCAAAAAACACAGGATTATTTTGCCAGTCGGATTGTCCTGCCAAAAGTCCCGAACAAGACGAAGGCCTCTTTTATAAAACCACCAAAGATGCCTTGATGGATGGCTATCTGCCTTGCAAGGTCTGTCAACCGATGGGCCTTGCAGGGAAAGCGCCTGAGTATGTTGCCACCCTACTAGA
>JBHHWW010000110.1:0-4145 GCA_046756725.1 Nitrospiria bacterium
TTGAAGTCTCGGTCTTTTTTTCAGGACTAAAAGACGACTTTTTCAGCAAGCCCTATTTAACATCGTCATTCCCTCACTTTTTGTTCTATGAACCAAAGTTCAGGCAGGTTGAGTGGAGACCTTATGAAACCTTGAGCACATCAAAACCCGTCTCTTCAACCGCTTTTTTTATTTCAGAAAGTTCCACCTTTGCCGCGTCATAAGACAGATTGGCGCAATTTTCTTCCAGGATGACCGACACATCTGAAACGCCGGACAATCCCTCCAATGCCTTTGTGACTGTCTCAACGCAGTGGTTACATGTCATTCCTTCAATCGTTATCTTCGATTTATGCATCATTCCTCCCAATAATGTTGTCCTGTTATTATGCTTATCACTTTTTGGGTGTTTTTCACAATCATTAAGAACCTTGAAATACAAAGCACCCTATGACATCATCTTGGAAATTTATGAATGAAAATCAGGAGGACTTTTCGCAATGACAATAAAAATTTTTTGTACGGTGGATTCATGATTTCTGTGAAAGAGGCACAAGATATTATTCTGGCCGAAATCGTTCGAATGAGGCAGGAGAAAGTGCTCCTCTCCAATGCCCTCGGAAGAGTTCTCTCCGACTCAGTGACCTCTCCTCTCAACAACCCTCCTTGGGACACCTCTGCAATGGATGGGTATGCCGTACGTTTGTCTGATGTGGTAACCGCTTCTCGGAAAAATCCGCAACGCCTAAAAGTGGTTGAAGAGATTCCTGCAGGGAAAATGCCTCAACGAAAAGTCGGTCGGGGAGAAGCGGCCAAGATCATGACAGGCGCTCCGCTCCCGGAAGGCGCCGATGCCGTTGTGAAAGTGGAAGAAACAAAAACGGAAGAGCGAGAAGTCGCTATTTTCACGACCCCGGAATCAGGGGAATATATTCGTCAAAAAGGAGAAGCGATTCGACTGGGTGCGCCGGTTCTGGCAAAAGGAATACGCCTCCGATCTGCAGAAATTGCCATGCTGGCCTCCCTTGGAATAGTCGTGGTTCCCGTCTATCAAAAACCCCGTATTGCCATCCTTTCTACAGGTAATGAATTGGCAGAACTCGGAGAATCCCCGGGAAATAACAAAATATTTAACTGCAACGGCTACGGACTGATGGCACAAGTGATGGAGGCGGGCGGCATTCCCGTGAATCTCGGCATTGCCAGAGATACGAAAGAAGCACTCCTGGAAAAAGTGAAGGAGGGATCTTTCACTGATTTTCTCTTGATCTCAGGGGGCGTTTCCATGGGAGACTATGACTATGTCATTGAAGTCCTGACTGCCCTCGGTGTCAAGATGCGCTTCTGGAAGGTGGCTATGAAACCGGGAAAACCCCTTGCCTTTGGAATGCTCGCAGGGTGCCCGATCTTCGGCCTGCCCGGGAATCCTGTCTCTTCCATGGTGACCTTCGAACAATTCGTACGTCCTGCACTGCTCTTTTCCGCAGGACGTTCAGACCTCTTTCGTCCCCCCGTCACAGCAAAACTGGAAAAAGATGTGCATCGGCTTCCCGGACGACGCCACTTTATTCGGGCCATCGTATCGATTAAAAATGGCGAATATCGAGTGCGTTCAACCGGAGATCAGGATTCTGCAATCCTGATGTCTCTAGTAAAATCCAATGCGCTCATGATTCTTCCTCCAGACACAGGAATACTTCAGGCTGGGAGAAAGGTTTCTGTACAGCTTCTTTCTGAAGTCACTTCGTAGATAATCTTTATCTACAGTCACTGAACAACCCTCGTCTGTAATAAGGAAGGTGCCCAATAAGTCTCTTCCTTAGATCTATGTGAAAATAAATTCTGGACGGGCTAGTCGGTTCTTCTTTTTCGCTTCTTGCGCCTTCTGTAGTATGATTTTAGAGATCTCTTATGATGAGGACAAGCCTTGACGCTATGAAGATGCTTGAACGAGTGTATTCTTCAACACCTTATCGACCCACGGCAACAGGAAATAGGCGGGAAAGGCGAGAAAAAAAGTAAAGAGGAAATAAGGGGCATAGCCGAGCATTTCTGCGCCCAAACCGCCGGCCCAGCCAGCCAGGGATCGGCTGAGGGCAAAAATGGAAGAAAGAAGGGCATATTCTGTTGCAGAATTTTTCTTGGCAACAATGGCCATCAAAAAAGCCAAAAAGGCCGCTGTCCCCAGACCGCCGGTAAAAGACTCGATGGCGCTTGCGGAATAGAGCATTGCTTTGTGTGTGATGGGGATGATATTTCCTTCTGCCTGATTTGAAATCACCCATGCAGCCAGGGCATATCCCAGGTTTGAAACGGCCTGAAAAAGCCCCAGCACCCAGAGCGATTTAAAAATCCCAGCCCGATCCGTGATCCATCCGCCAGCCATCCCTCCCAAAATGGAAAGCGCCAGACCCAGATTGACAGAAACGAGACCGATTTCTGAAGCGGAAAAGCCGGAATCCACCCAAAAAGGCTTGACCATAAAGCCCATCGCGCTGTCTGCCAGCTTGAAGGTGAGAATAAAAAAAACAACCGGGATGAAACAGGGGCGTTTGACCATTGCCATCATCGTTCCAAACATCGGACCTTCGGTCATTTTCAGTGATATTTTTTCTTTCTCGAAAACCCGTTTTTTCGACGCAATGCGCACACTGATGATGAATAGAAACCCTGAAAATCCAAATGCAGTCCACCAAAAATAAGGGGTTTTTGTGGACCACTTTGTTGCATTATTGATTAACCAAAGAACCCCTAATGAAAAAAGCAAGACCATTGTGAGCGAAGCGGGGTTTTGAAACAGTCTTTTCAATTCTTCCAACAGAGAAATGCCTTGAGCCCGGTTTAAGACTTTTTCCCTGGGGGCCCGGAGGCAGAGCAATCCACATCCGCAGAGGAGGCCGCCTGCCAGGAGGTAAGCCCCCGACCACTCGATGTAGTCGCTCATGATTAGGATAAAACCCGAAGCCAGCATCCCGACACGGTAGAACCCGATCCGGAAGCCATTTGCCAAGCCCAGCTCTCCTTTTTTTAAAAATTCAATCGTATACCCGTCAATGGCTATGTCGTTTGTCGCCGACAGGAAGGTAAAAACGCCGATGGTCATCCAGACCCAGGCGCCATAGCCTGTTCCAATTGCAAACAGGATCATCACGACGGCCATCAATAAATCAACAGAAAACATCCATCTTCTGTGATGCCGGAAATGATCGATCAAAGGGGCCCAAAGAAACTTGAGTGTCCAGGAGAGACCGAGCAGGCTCATTAAACCAATTTTCCAGAGGGCCACGCCCTGCTGCCTGAAATGAACCGGAAAGAGGTCATAGAAAATGCCAAGCGGGAAGCCTTCTGAAAAATAAAGAATGGCAATCCAGTACAGCTTGGATTTTAGGCGTGATTTTCCAGTCGGCAAAAAAGACCCTCAAAAAAGGTTTGTTTCAGAAAGATTGTGTCAATTGGACGCGGACCCACTGGATTCCAGGTTTGACGGGAATGACGTTTTTTAGCCCATTGCGCGAGCATCAGTGATCAACAGGATCCCGCAAACATGCTTGAAACAGTGATTTCCTGGAGAGAAGAGGTCCTAATGACCCAGTCAGGCGGGTTAAAAACGTTTATTTGGGGTTTGCTGGTTCTCTTTTGCGCAGTCCGCACAGATACCGTAAAGTTCCAGTTTATGGTTAAAAATTGAGAACTTGTGTTGCTTGGCAACCTTTTCCTGAAGCTTCTCAATCTCCTTGTTCTCAAATTCCAAGATGCGGCTGCACTGCTGGCAAATCAGGTGATCATGATGTCTAACATTGCAAGTGAGTTCATAAAGCGTCTGTTTTTCCCCGAATTGGTGTCTTTCGGCAAGACCACTCTCACAAAAAATATTGAGCGAGCGATAGACGGTGGCCAAGCCGATTGAAGACCCTTGATCTTTCATGTTTCGATACAGTTTTTCCACAGTGATATGCCGCTCCGCTTCCAAAAAAGCCTTCAGTACCGCCTTGCGCTCCTTCGTTATTTTAAGGTGATTTCTTGAAATATGTTCTTCTAAAAGTGCTTCTTCTTTTTTTCCCATCAGATCGCCTCTCCTTATTAAAAGTTCATGTTGAGTTTTATCACCTCCGAATGAGGTTAGGCAAGATATCCGTTGTCGGTCAATCTTCAACCCTGTAGAGGTT
>JBHHWW010000111.1:0-4096 GCA_046756725.1 Nitrospiria bacterium
AGAAAGGCCTTGTAAGCTTGGCATGATCAAACAGGGAGAAACTGAAATGAACAGAGATGTAATTTATTCGAAACTTTTAATCACCTTGGCACTCGTGGCCTTTGTTTGCACGGGGTTTATCGATCATGCCGCAGCAGAGGCCTTGAGAGGCACGGTCAAGATTGACGGTTCCAGTACGGTCTTCCCCATTACCGAGGCCGTTGCTGAAGAGTTCGGGCACCAAGAACCCAGGGTGCGTGTGACCGTCGGTGTTTCCGGTACGGGCGGTGGGTTTAAGAAATTTTTGGCAGGTGAAACGGACATCAACGATGCCTCTCGCCTGATTAAGAACGGCGAGATTGAAATCTCCAGAAAAAACGGGGTCGATTATATTGAAATTCCCATTGCTTTTGATGGTATTTCTGTTGTCATCAACCCAAAAAACACCTGGGTTGATTTCTTAACTGTTGCCGAATTAAAGAAAATCTGGCAGCCGGGAAGCACGGTCAAGACCTGGAAAGATGTCCGTTCCAATTGGCCGGATCAAAAAATCCGCCTCTATGGGCCGGGGACGGATTCAGGTACTTTTGACTACTTTACAAAAGCCATTAACGGAAAAACACAGGCCAGCCGTTCGGACTTTACCAAGAGTGAAGACGATAATGTGCTGGTGCAAGGGGTCGGCGGGGATCGGGATGCCTTGGGTTTTTTTGGCTTTGCGTATTACATTGAAAATAAAAAGCTGCTCAATGTGGTTCCGATCAAAGAGAAGGAGGCCCCCGTTGCCCCCTCTGGAAAAACGATCAACGACGGCAGCTATTCTCCGCTTTCTCGCCCCATCTTTATCTATGTGAGAAAGTCGGCGCTCAAGCGGCCCGAGGTGTTCGCGTTTGTAAAATTCTACCTGGAGAACGCGCCCGTTCTTTCCAAGGAAGTCGGCTATGTTCCGCTGCCAAAAGCACAATATGAAGAAGGCCTTAAACTAATCAATCAGGCAAGAAAGTAATCGATTGAAAATGTGGGTAGATAGAGCAAAATATATAGATCAAGGGGTTCACCTGACACTGATTATTTGTGTTTTGGTGACCGTCGTGACGACAGGAACCGTCCTACTGATTTTGGGAAAAGAGTCTCTGTATTTTTTCTCACAGGTCTCACCCTTCGATTTCTTGTTTGGCACACGCTGGGAACCCTTGCTTGAACCCAAGTCATTTGGCGTTCTGCCTTTGGTCTGTGGAACACTCCTCATTGTTGTTGGGTCGATGTTGTTAGCAGTGCCTGTGGGCTTGCTCATCGCCGCCTATTTAAATGAGTTTGCAGACAGTCGGATTTGCGCCGTTGTCAAACCCATGCTCGAAATTTTGGCCGGCATACCTACCGTGGTTTACGGTTATTTTGCCCTGACTTTTATTACCCCGACCCTCAAAATGATCTTGCCTGAAATACAGGTGTTTAACGCGCTCAGTGCTGCAGTCGTTGTCGGGATTATGATTCTGCCGATGATTTCTTCGCTTTGTGATGATGCTTTTCGCTCTGTTCCAAGTGACCTTCGCGACGGGGCTTATGCGCTGGGGGCGACTCCTTACGAAGTGACGACTCAAATCGTTTTACCCGCAGCACAATCTCGGGTAGGGGCTTCCATCGTTCTGGCCGTTTCCCGTGCCATTGGAGAGACGATGGCGGTCACCCTTGCGGCGGGAGCAACGCCGACCATGACACTGAACCCCCTAGAGAGCATCCAAACTATGACGGCTTACATGGTGCAAGTCAGTTTGGGCGACACTCCGGCGGGTGGCATTGAATACCAAACCTGTTTCGCCGTGGCGGCACTATTATTTGTGATGACCCTGACAATGAACATGCTTGGGAATCATTTTATTTCCTCAGACAAAAGAAGGGCGCTATGAACCCAATATGGCGAAAAAAAAGAGAGCATCTCTTTTTATTGCTCTGCCGGAGTGTGACTTTCTGTTCAGTAGCCGTTCTGGGCATTCTCCTTTTTCATATTTTAAATGAGGGACTGTCTTGGCTAAACATGAATTTTTTAAGCAATTTCCCTTCAAGATTTCCACATAAAGCCGGAGTAAAATCCGCCTTGTTCGGTAGCTTGTGGCTCATTTCAATGACCACACTTTTTGCCGTTCCCTTGGGTGTCGCGACCGCATTTTATTTGGAAGAATATGCCCCGAAGAAAAGATACATCCGCTGGATACAGATTAACATCTCAAACTTGGCCGGGATGCCTTCAATCGTGTACGGACTCTTGGGCCTCACAATATTTGTTCGTTTCTTTGATCTGGACCGGAGTCTTTGGGCCGGGTCATTGACCCTGAGTCTTCTTGTTCTACCTGTCATTATTATCTCCTCCCAAGAAGCGATTCGGGCGGTGCCTGATGCCATTCGCTACGCGGCCTATGCCCTAGGCGCAAGGCCTTGGCAGGTGATTATCGGTCAAATATTGCCCGCTGCACTGCCGGGAATCATGACCGGTGTCATTCTCGCCCTTTCAAGAGCGATCGGAGAGAGTGCCCCATTGATCATGGTTGGCGCATTGAGTTATGTCGCCTTTGCGCCGGAAAGCCCCTCAGACCCCTTTACCGTGTTGCCTATTCAGATTTTCAATTGGGCAGGAAGGCCACAAGCCGAATTTCACGGACTGGCAGGAGCAGGCATTATTGTTCTGTTGCTCGTTCTTTTTACAATGAACCTCGCTGCCGTCCTCATTCGTCAAAGAACACAAAAGCATAAAATATAAGGGCTTGAATTTTAATGAAAAATAATCAAAATGACATTATTTTAAAAATAAAAAATCTTTCCATTTACTATGGTGAAAAATGTGCCGTAGACAATGTTAGCTTTGGTATTCGTAAAAACCAAGTCACTTCGATTATTGGCCCCTCCGGTTGCGGTAAAAGCACCTTACTTCGCTCATTTAATCGAATGAATGACTTTAATCCGATGGTCGTCACAAAAGGTAATGTCCTTTGTTGCGGGGAAGAACTCTATGAAAAGGGAGTTGATCCTACCAATATGAGGCGACATATTGGCATGGTTTTTCAACGACCCAACCCTTTTCCTAAATCTATCTACAACAACATTATTTGGGGACCGAAAATAAATGGCTTCCTGAAAAATCCCGATGAATTGGTCGAGATTTCGCTCAAGCGAGCAGCACTTTGGGATGAAGTGAAAGACCGATTGCATGATTCAGCTTTGGACTTATCAGGAGGCCAGCAACAACGTCTCTGCATTGCAAGAGCCATCGCAATGAGTCCAGAAATTATTTTGATGGACGAACCCTGTTCAGCCCTCGACCCAAAATCAACCGCGAGAATTGAAGATTTGGTCGGAGAACTCCGTTCTCAATATACGATCTTGGTAGTGACACATAATATGCAACAAGCAGCGAGAATTTCAGATGAAACGGCATTTCTCTATGAAGGTAAGCTCATCGAATTCGGGCCAACTGAAAGCATATTTACAAAACCGAAAGAAAAAAGAACAGAAGATTATATTACGGGGCGTTTCGGATAAAATGAGTCAAGTGAGTTGTGTTTAAAATAAGTAGGAGAAAGTCCAATGCCAAAACATTTACAAAATGAACTGGAAAAACTGAAGAAGAAACTATTGTCATTAAGCGCCATCGTCGAAGGCACGCTTGAAAAATCGATCCGTTCTTTTTCTGAGAGAAATGAAAAATTAGCCATCGAAGTCATTGAATATGATGACACGATTGATGAAATCGAAGTGGAGGTGGAGGAAGACTGCTTAAAGATTATGGCACTTCATCAACCTGTAGCGATTGATCTTCGCTTTTTAGTTGCCGTATTAAAGATCAACAATGACTTGGAGCGCATCGGAGACCTCTCTGTGAATATTGCAGAACGCTCTCTTTATTTATGCCGGGAGAGTTCGTTCACCGCGCCTTTTGACTTTGGAGAAATGACTACAAAGACGCGTTCAATGTTAAAGCGAGCCTTGGATTCACTGATTCACCAAAACCCTGAGCTTGCACATCAAGTCTGTGCAGACGACGATGAAGTAGACAGCATTAATCGGCAAATTTACAATTTATTTTATGATGAAATTCGTAAAACACCACATCTTGTTGAACCTC
>JBHHWW010000112.1:0-4080 GCA_046756725.1 Nitrospiria bacterium
ATCTCACCAGACTCAAATAATTCCACCCATATTCTTTTTCGGCATCATCCTTGCTCTATCAAAACTATAGTTGCCTCAATGGGAGAATCTCTGTCCGAATAAGACCCTTCCGATTTTGAAGATGGAAAAACATGACCGACGGCTGTCAAAGCGTTGGCCCTTGATGTAGGGAAAGTAGATATAGGATGAAGATAACAAAAGAAGATTTTCGTTGGGCGACATCAGAGGGTTACCTATCAACCGACCAGGCAGAAACCCTTTGGGATGCTCTGGAATTACGTCATCCTTCCGGTTCCAGGTTTAACCTTGCCAATGTGGTCTATTATTTTGGTGCGTTAGTTGTAATCTCTGCAATGACTTGGTTTATGACGCTTGGTTGGGAGCGATTTGGAGGGGGTGGGATCTTCCTAATCTCTCTTGCTTATGGCATCTGTTTTGTCTTGGTCGGATTTTGGCTTTGGAGAGAAAGAGGGATCAAAGTTCCGGGCGGCCTGCTTGTGACTGCGGCGGTTTGGATGACCCCCCTCGCCATTTACGGGCTTGAAAAATACGCAGGACTCTGGCCGAAAGGAAATCCGGCTTCTTATCAGGATTATTATGTCTGGATCAAGGGAAGCTGGATTTTGATGGAAATCAGTACGGTCATTGCTGGTTTAATTGCTCTGCGGTTTATTCAGTTCCCATTTTTGACTGCACCGATCTCTTTTTCGCTTTGGTTTTTGTCGATGGATATCACTCCTTTTCTTCTTGGAAAGGATGATTTCACCTGGGATGAGCGCCGATGGGTTTCTCTTTTGTTTGGCCTTGCCATGCTTATGGTGACATACTGCATTGATAGACGAACCAAAGAAGATTATGCCTTCTGGGGTTACCTCTTTGGCTTGATGGCCTTTTGGGGCGGGCTGACACTGATGAGAAGTGATAGTGAGCTTAGTAAGTTTCTTTATTGCATGGTTAATATCGGCCTGGTTTTTCTTTCGGTATTCCTTGACAGAAAAGCCTTCGTGGTTTTCGGGTCATTGGGTGTCTTCGGTTACTTAGGTCACTTGGCTTACGATGTCTTTAAAAATTCGATGGTGTTTCCATTTGCCCTGAGCCTCATCGGACTCGGCATTATCTATCTAGGCATACAATATCAACGCCATCATGAAGCGATCCAACAATGGGCGTTCCACCTTCTCCCTGAAGGGTTGAGAAAGAACCTTCCGAGCAATCGCGTCATGGATCGTTGAGACATGATAATGGATCGGTCATTACATTCAAATTTTTTCTAAGAAATAGTCTTTGAGCTTCCAGACAAAAGAGAGAGGAAGATGATCCCGTTATCAAAAAAGTTGAGTTACTCATCACACTCCTATCAGATTCCTGTTTTTTTGGGGGCTAGCCATTTCAACGGGGATGTCTCTTCTCTTGTGTATAGTAGCTGTTCCTTTTTTCGGTTCGTATTTCTTGGCTTTCGCGATACTCTGCCTAGCCATCGTTTCAGTACGCCACATCTGTCGACTTTTCTAAAATCGAGGTTGGAACCCCAATAGCCACCATTAGATTAGAGAGCCGGAGGTGTCGTAGTCCAAACCCTTTCATTACTCGTTCTACCTGGTCATCGTAGGTTATTGAATTCTCCTAAGAATCTAAAGTGGCATTACGGATAGGACGCTGTTCATTAGCTGACAAATCATTTTATGTATCCCAGCCTGGATTTGAATGCGAAAAATGTTCTCCTCATCGAAAAAAGTTGAATTGCTCATCTCGGTCCTAGTAATCCTTCCTGGAACTATTGTCTATGTTGTTTCTAGTATTTTTGTCTTTCAAATAGCGTTTTTCTTTTGGTCTTTTTCGGCTGGTAGCCCTAATAGTGACGTTTCTTCTTTAGAATATTTTTTGATACTGCCCATGTTTCCTTTACTGGCAGGGGTTATTGGCTTGGTTACTCTCTGGTGCGCAGTTCTTGATGCGCCAGATGCTATTTGGAAGGATCTTTCCTCTTTGCCACCCAAAATCCGCATCGTGTTTATTTTTGGGCTGGTCATCTTAATGGGGATGTCTATTTTCATCTTCTTACGGGGCACGCCTCCTTCCATAACCTCCTTTGGGATCAGATCAAAGATCCTGGGTTACTCAATACTCCTTCTGCCTATCGTTTCCATCCGTCACATCATCCGACTATTGAAAGCAAAGGCGGACCCCAAAGGGACAACGGGTAAGACCGAGGAAGAAACTCCCCTGTAAACTCCACTTCACATTTTTTAACTCATAGCTGTGCACCCTCCTTCACGGTGAAGACCTTTCTGGTTAAGATGATTCAGACCTGTTGAAACACTTCTGACAAATATGATCCTTAACCCCTTATTTTATATGCCACTTTTCTCCCCTAACTCAAATAATTCCACCCATATTATTTTTCGGCATCATCCTTGCCTTATCAAGAATATAAGTCTGTCGCAACAAGCAAGACCTTATCATCCACTTTTCTTGATGAAGAAGAATTGAAAATTATAGTGTAGGACAAATTAATCATAAGACTATTTACATGCGGCCCATACTTATTTACAGCTTATACTTTATATTGATCCTTGGGCAGACAGGGTGTGTTACTCCATTCAACCACTTAGTGCATCCTCTCTCCGAGGAGACAAGAGCGCAAGTGGAAACCATAGGTGTCGTTTCTGGGAATTTCACCCCAAAGATCGAAATTCTCGTCCCTTCGAAGGGAAAGGGGGCTGGTGCTGGAAGGGGAGCAGGGATAGGGGCCAGCCGTACAGTGGAAGTAGGAGGTCTTTTTTTGGGAGGGGGGTTGCTATCAGGTCACCCATTTGGAGCATTGATTGGCGTGGGTTTCTTTCTAGGCAGCATTGCCTTGGCACCCGTCGGAGCGATTGTCGGTGCGGTCGGTGGCGCAGTGATTGCGGAGTCGGCATCAAATATAGAAGAAGCTGAGGCCATACTTTACAAAGTGTTGGAGGAAGTGAATGTGCAAGAGGCCATTCAAGATCGAATTATTGATGAAGCCGCCGATAATACCCGTTTTACATTCGTACTTCTCCGAGAAGGAGGGCCGAACTCTTTTGGAGAGGAGGTCAGCTACGCAAGTTTAACAGGTCGTGAGATTGATGCAATTCTTGAAGTAAGTGTGCCGACCTTTGGTGTGAAAGGTGAGGGGGGCGTCAATCCGCCTCTTTTTTTTGAAATGGTAACAAATGTCAGGTTTATTCAAGGGCCAGATAAGATGTTGTATAAGCGTTCTTTTGTATACCAGAGTCAGCAGAGCCTATTTCTCAATTGGGCCGCAGACGACGGAAAACTTTTTCGTGATGAAATCGACCATGGGTACCGATTTCTTTCTGAGAAGATTGTCGAAGAACTATTTTTGGTATATCTTCCTGGTTTAAGTCGGAAACCTGTCAAGTGAACTCTAGTTCCAAGCCGCAGGATTTGGGTTCAGTTGGCCTATATTATGGGAAACCGATGAAGTACAGATATATCTTATGGCATAGTTTTTTTGTATTTGCTGTTGGTTTTATGCTGACAGGGTGCAATGTCGCCAGGCCCATGGTCGGGCTTCGGGCTGAGTATCCGGAAGCTCGTGGAAGTTTTGTAACGGTAGAATCTCTTCAGCCTACGTTACGGTGGGAGCCTTTTTCTCAATTTGTGGCTCGGAGAAGTATAGATAAAGCGTCGTTAAGCCAGATGAGCGAGGTAAGCTATGATTTGAGAATCTGGAGAGCAGAAATCAAGTCCTCCGCTTGGTTTCACGCGAAGAAGTACTACCCTGCAGAGTTGGTCTATGAGAAAAAGGGTATAAGTACTCCCCATCATCAGGTAGAAATACCGCTTGCTTTGGCCACCGATTATATGTGGACTGTTCGGGCCTTGTTTCAACTTGGGAGTGAGGATCGTGTTACTCAGTGGGGGAGGGTTGGTCGCCATATTGCACCGAGGTCCAATAGCGTACCAAACCCCCTCTACTACCGTTTCGCAACACCATCAATGGAAAAAGATCAGCTTTTACCACGATAGACTTTGTTTCTCTTGGTTATCATCAATTCTCACATTCTAGAATTTTATCGATTTGTAAGATCA
>JBHHWW010000113.1:0-3954 GCA_046756725.1 Nitrospiria bacterium
CTATAAAGATTATATCGAGACGACAATTGCCGAAAATGTTGTTTTTTTTGAGGTGAAACGAAAGACGCTGGAAAGTGGCGTGCTCCTCAAAATAAAGATGCAAATGGAATCTGAGGCAGTGAATCTCATGACTTTAGAGACCCATGTGTTATTGAGAAATGGTCCATAAATTTTTACAGAGAGAAGTTCTCTTCAGAAGTATTTTGAGAAATGAAAAAGGGGGCGCGTCGCTGATAACAGTCTTCGCCCTGATCGGACTGGTGGGATTGATCGGATATCGTTTAAATCGAATGAGCGTCATGTCTGATGTGATGGGAAATACCGTTCATCAAAAAGAAGCAGCTACCTATATTGCCGAGGCCGGTATCCTCCACAGCCTCTGGGAGATCCGGAAAAACCGGGCGTGGGTTGCAGGTTTTACAGAAGTCCCTTTCGGGGATGGCCACTATTCCGTTACCGCAACGGGGAATCCAGATGGCTCTACATCCCTCGTCAGCACGGGGGTCTCCGATGGCAGCAAGGACACCCTGAAGAAACGGATCTCGCTCCCTTGTGATGGAAGCATGTCCTTCATGGCAAGCGATACCCATCTCGAGGCAGGCAGCCCTGCAAGCAACTATGATGAAAATACATCCCTTCTTGTGCAAGCGCAACAGAACCCGGCATTTCTCTACTTTGATCTTTCCGCCTTTCCGTCGATGGCCCAGGTCAACGCTGCGGAAATTTCTCTTTATCTCCACAGCACGAGCGTAAACGATACAGTGACATTGTTCAGCGTGACGAACGAATGGACGGCTTCTGAGGCCACCTGGATAAAACGAACGGCCACGGAAAACTGGACGACATCCGGCGGGGATTATGATTCACAGGCTGTTGGAACCTTGACTTCAGCCATCAGCGGGTGGAAACAGGCAGATCTCTCTCCGCTGGTTGAGGGATGGGTTGATGGAACAACGCCAAACAACGGGGTGATTTTGAAAGACAACGCGGGACAGGACCAATTCTACAGCAGTCAATATTCAGATCCTGCCCTGAGACCGAAACTGACGGTTCAATATTCGTTTTGCGGATGAAGATGACTTGGTGGAAAAAAAAGACGGTCTATTCTCCCATCGGGATCGATATTGGAGACCGCTCCGTCAAAATGGTTCAGCTTAAGAAAACGGACGCCGGCGTTTCTCTACATGCCGTTTCAAAAAAAGAGGTCAGTGAGAAAGACGTGCGTGAGCCGGACAGGCTCATCAAGGTTCTGAAAACGGTTAAAAGAAAAAGTCCCTTTGTGGGTTGCATCGCCGTTTCCAGAATGCCACACGCGCAAACCACGATCCTCCCGATTCAGCTTCCGAAAACGGCGATCAATGGGGAAGCAAAAGAAGGTAACAGTTTTGAAAATCAATTGGTTAAAGAAGCGGAGCGGTATCTGACTTATCCCGTGGAAGAAGCCGTGATTGATTACATTCCGATGCACCGGGATGTTTCAGAAACCCGGAAAGTTCTGTTGACGGCAACGAAACGGACGGATGTGGTTGCGCATTTACGTGTTTTGAGTGGCGCAGGTTTACAATCCGAAGCCATTGACGTGGGGCCCAATGCGATTCGCAGGCTCTTTCGGTCTGTCTGTAAAATTGAAAACAGGGTCCTTTTGATCAACGTCGGTAGGCGGAAGTCTTTTTTTACGATTCTCTGGGATGGGGATGTCATTATAGATCGTCCCGTTGCTTGGGGCGAAGACCGCCTGATAGAAGGGCTGTCCAAGGCTTTGGAAATCGATCTGGAAGCGTCAAGGAGAATGCTCTTTACCTACGGGATTAATTTGCAGAAAGGAGCGACGCTGTTTCCTCAAGAAGAGACGGCGCTTCTGAGCGATGACGCGATTGCCTCTAAAATCGCCCAGATAACCTTCAATATTCTGGAGTCGTTTATTGCGGAGGTCGAAAAAGTCCTTGTCTTCTGCGCCTCTGAGAAACACGGTACGATGATTGACCAAACCTATCTCATGGGCGGCAGCACCTTCTTGCTGGGCGGCGGTCTTTTTGTCAAAAAACTGCCTGTCTTCCTGACGCAGCGACTGGGCATTAATGTCAAGATCGTGGACCCGCTGAATGTTTTTCATGCAGATTTTCATAAAACCTACAACCCTTCGCTTTTTGACGTTTCCATCGGGCTGGCTTTGAAAGGGTTTGCGTAACATGGGCCATCAACTCAATCTAATTCCCGACGACCTTATTGAAAAAATGGCATGGAAAAAAATGCTCTTTCGCCGGGGCGCATTGACTCTCGGTATGGTGATTATTTTCCTCTCTGCCGCTGCTTTCATCAACATGCAGACCACTTCAATGCAGCAAAACATCCGCCAACTACAGCAGAAATATCAAATGATCCAGGGGATGGGAGAAAAAAGAGATGCGCTTGCGGCAGAGCAAAAGCGGCTATCGGCCACAGAGGCGCACTTTCAAAAAATCTCGGAAAGACAATCCACCAGCCTCAAATTCGCAAGACTGGGACAAGCCGTATCCCAGGATGTCCAGATTACCTTTTTCAAGATCGATCCACCGGACCGGGTGACCTTAAAAGGGCAGGCGCATTCCAATAAAGCGCTGGCCGAATTCCTCGACCATCTGAACCGGATGCCCCTTTATACCGGTGTGCGTCTCCTCTATTCTCGAAGAGAGGTCATCGATGGTGATGACTTCGTCGTGTTTGAAATTACGAAAGGATCATAAGATGTTTCGCTCAAAACACCCACTGAACCTCCTTCTTTGCGGGGCCTTGATGATGGCTTCGGTCATTTTTTTATTTTCAACCCTGCAGCAATACAATCGGGTCAGAAGTGAATGGAATGCCCTTGTGGACGCGACCAATATGGAACGCACCGCACGACAACACGTTATTGAAATGGAACAAAATGTGGTCAACATCCGGCAGCGGGTCAGTCAATACGGCATGGCCTCACCTGACGTTCTGATTCCCTCATTTATTCTGTATGTAGAAACCCTAGCACAGGATGAAGAGGTGATTGTGACATCTATTTTACCGGAAACCCCGGTGAATCAATTTCCAATGACGCAAACGCCTTTTCGCCTCGCCCTGAGTGGACAATATCATGCGCTCTATCGTTTTTTTGCGCGATTGGAGAAAAGCCAGCCTCCTGTTCAGATTGGCAAGGTGGTGGTCACCCGGGGAGAAGGCACTGATCTGGATGTCTCATTTGAGAGCGCACTGCTTTCTCCTCAAGAAATACAGGTAGAAAACCGTCCTCGGCTCGCCTTTGCGACGCCTGTCAGTCAGAGGGGCGTCGATCTACTGGAGCCTCCGTCCGTCCTCGCTCAGATGAGGAGTCCGAATCAACGAAAGCGCAGAGTTGCGTTTGTTTCTCATCGCCACTTCCCGAAAAAGGTCGTAAAAAAGGCGCCGAGGCCTACGGCTTTGCCTAAAAAAGCGGTACGCAAAAAAGTTCGTAAACCCAAATTGGACGCCATCTTGTATGACGGAGAAGACTCCATTGCGCTGCTCGATGGCCAGTCTGTTTCAGTCGGGGAAACCCATCATGGGTATCGTGTTATCTCCATTCAGAGTGACCGCATCTTTCTCACAGATCCGCACGACAGAAAAAAGATTGTGATTGATTCGGTCTGATTATGTCCGCCACTCGAGCCATAAAATATTTGCTTCCTATTCTAGCTTTATTTCTTTTAATCCCTGTTTCTAAGGTGGAAGGTCGGTCTCTTCAAAAAGAAACAGGGATTAAAAAGGGGATTTCAAAAAAAATAAGTTTAAATGTCCGGGGCGCGAACCTCCTGGATATTCTCGATATGTTCGCAAAAAAAACAGGCTGGAACCTGGTGGTCGCACAAGAGGTCGGCGGGAAAGTCTCTTTGAATCTGCACGATGTAACCATTGAAGATGCCCTTGCAGCCGTAGCCCAAATCAGCGGGTACGCAATTGAGGAAAGAG
>JBHHWW010000114.1:0-3920 GCA_046756725.1 Nitrospiria bacterium
GCAGGCACTAAATGAGTCCGGCCTCTCACTCTGCTGGCTCGACTTGGAAATTACTGAAAATATTGTTATGGAGAATATGCAGGCGACGCTGGATCTCCTGTATGACATAAAAGCAATCGGCGTGTCCTTGTCCATGGATAATTTTGGAACAGGGTAGTCTTCATTTACTCATCTCGAAAAATATCCGTTTGATCTTCTCAAGATTGACCGCTCTTTTATTAAAGATATTCCAATAGACTCCGACTCTGCAGCGATTGTAACGGCCATTATTGCAATGTCGAAAGGTCTCCATTTGCCTGTTATTGCTGAGGGCGTTGAAACTGAAGAAGAACAAAAATTTCTACAGGATAGGTGTTGCTATAAAGTTCAAGGCTATCTTCATAGCCGGCCTTTGCCTGTTGATGAAATGACCGTATATTTGAAAAATAATCTTGCAGCCAACCTGAACCCCTCACCCTGGCAGACCGTAGCACCCAAGATCCCAGGAAATTCTGAATAATGCCATTCCGCCTTCCCTTTTCCAGTCTATCCCAAAAACCAATCTGGGGGCTTTGCCCGGATCCGGTAGACCTTGCTATCCACACCAGTATTTCTATACAATAATCTTCCACAATATTTACCGGCGTGACTCATGTCAGGGGGACCGTGAATCTTCAGACCCAAAGTGCTTTCATTGCCGCAATCCTAAACCTGGTTCTTACTTATGCGGTCATGTTAAAGGGCTCGGATAAGCCGGTTAATCGCTCTTTCGCCCAACTTTCTTTTGCTCTTTTTTTCTGGAACATCTTTTTTTTTCTGTATAAGGTAACCGATCTAACTTTCTGGCTTAGGGTCCAATTTATCGGAGTCGTCTTTCTGCCGGCAAGCGCCTTCCAATTCGCTTTAACCTTCATCCCGGAAAAAGATCTTTGGCATAAATATTACCTCAAGTTTGCCTATCTTGGGGGATGTGCTTTTCTTGTAACGGTACCCATGCCTCTCTTTTTCAAGCCGTGGTGGAATATTGCCATCATTGTTTTTATCTTTCCGATTATTTTTGTCGCAGGATATCTTCTTTATCAGCAGGCGCGACTGGAGCAGACCCTGATCAGGCGTAGGCGCCTTCAATTCATCTCCATGGGAGGGATGGTCGCGGCTTTTTTTGCCATCACAGATTTTCTTCCAGGGGTCGGTATTCCTTCCCCGCAATTGGGAACGACGGCTCTGCTGGTTTATATCTACGCCGTTGCCGTTGGAATATTAAATTATCACCTTCTGAATATCCCGGAGTTTGTAGGAAAGGGAATTACCTTCCTCCTTCAAATATTTCTTCTTGGGGGCTTACTGATGATTCCGGCGGGTTTATCCGGATACAAAATAGGCGGTTCTGTCTTGATTAGTGCATTTGGTGCAACTCTTTTCCTCCTCTTGATTGTAGAACCTTTAAGAATGCGTTTTGAGGAGGAAGTCCATCGCTGGTTTATCAAAGATTATCCCGCCTTTCAAAAAAAGCTTAGTAATTACAGCAACAGGATTGCGACCGCAGTAAGTGTTAAGGAACTGGAAGATGAAATTGCCCTCGTGATTGGAGGATTTCCTGGAGTAGAGAGAGCGCGCCTTATTACAAAGGTGACGCCGGCTTTAGAAAAATTGCTAGAGGGTGAAGCCGGTGCGGTTTTTTTCAGTGAGGAATGGTTCGCTCTCAAAGATCCTGAGGACAATGAAATCCTCTCGTATGACATGCTTTTTCCATTAAGAATACACACAAACCTCTATGGTGCGATTGCGATTCAGGAAAAAAAAGGAGAAGATCCTTACAGCAATCGGGAAATGAGGGCATTGAGGGTGCTGGTCAATCAGTTGGCCTCGGCCCTTGTAAATCTCAGAGCACATGAAAAGCTTCGTGAAAAAGAAAAACTTGCTGCCATCGGTGAACTGGCTGCAGGTTTGGCGCATGAGATCCGGAATCCTCTTGGATCGATCAAGGGTGCGGCGCAATTTATAAAACCGAATCGGCCTGTAGAAGAATCCCAGGAATTTCTTGATATCATTGTCGACGAGGTAAATCGCTTAAATATTGTTGTTGCCGAATTTCTTGACTATGCGCGTCCATTTAAAAAAGACCTGGCTCAGCTGGATATTTTTCCTTTGGCACAAAAAGTTCTCTCCGGCTTGAATGCATCTGGAATTCCGCCTGCAATAAAGATTAATCTGATTCCTGAAGATCATCTTCCTCAGGTTGAGGCCGATCCGGAACAAATCAAACAGGTTCTTCTAAACCTTATTTGTAATGCGATGGAAGCGATGCCGAATGGGGGAGAACTCCTGATATCGGCAAAGCAGGTAAGCGACAGAGAGATTGAAGTCAGGTTGGAAGATACCGGTGTTGGGATTGCAACTGAGGATATGGCCAAGCTTTTTCAACCTTTTTTTACGACCAAAGAGAAGGGAACAGGGCTCGGCCTTGCGATTTGCTATCGCATTATACAAGGCCATCATGGAACAATCACGGCGCAGAGCACACATGGGAAAGGGAGTACCTTTTTGATTAAGATTCCTTTGCGGCAAACTGTTGAAGGAGACTGATTATGGGACCGGCTGATAAAAAGATTCTTGTGGTAGAAGACGAGGCCAATATGCGTAAGATCCTCACTTCCTTCCTTCATCGGGAAGGATACGTGGTTCAGGAAGCGGGAGACGGTTGTCAGGCAGATGAACTGCTGGCCCGGGAAAAATTCCATGTGGTTATTACAGATCAAAAGATGCCGCGAAAAGACGGCATGACACTTCTTTCCGATTGCATCGAGAATTATCCGGATATTCCAGTGATTCTCATTACCGCGCACGGAACCATTGAAACGGCCGTAAAGGCAATGAAGGAGGGCGCTTTTGATTACATTACGAAACCCTTTGATGAGAGTGAGCTGCTTGGTGTCGTGAAGAAAGCTGTGGCCGTATCCGGGATAAGACGCAAGGAACCTTCCCTTAAACCCGGTGAAATATCAAGGTGCGGCATTATTGGAAAGACCCCTGAGATGAACGAGATCTTTAAGGTGATTGATAAAGTTGCTGCAAGCCCTTCGACGGTGATGATTACAGGGGAAACCGGAACGGGGAAAGAATTGATTGCGCGCGCGCTTCATTCAAGGAGTAATAGAAAAGATAAACCTTTTATTGCAATTAATTGCAGCGCCATTCCCGAGAACCTTATAGAGAGTGAACTTTTTGGATATGAAAAAGGGGCTTTTACAGGAGCGGTCACGGCCAAACCCGGCAGGTTTGAGTTGGCGAATAATGGGACCCTGTTTCTGGATGAAATCGGGGATCTGAAGGTCGAGGTCCAGGTGAAACTCTTGAGGGTTCTTCAGGACCGGACCTTTGAACGGGTGGGAGGGATTCGGTCGATCCAAATGGATACCCGTCTCATCTCAGCAACCAACCGTGATCTCTCCGTGGAGGTTGAGGCGGAGCGGTTTCGAAAAGATCTTTTTTACCGCTTGAATGTCGTCACGATCGATGTACCTCCTCTGAAAGATCGCATTGAGGATATTCCTGCATTAGCGTATCATTTTATTGAAAAATACAATAGACGGCTTGAAAAAAACGTCGGAAGTATCGCTCAGGAAGCGATGCAAAAACTTTTATCTCATCATTATCCAGGGAACATTCGGGAGCTTGAAAATATTATGGAGCGGGCTGTATTGATGGCAGAGGGTGATACGATTAAAATTTCTGACTTATCAATTGTGGCGATAGAAGCTGCTCCTCCTTCCCTGGAAATTAATATCAAAGCTGCATCCAAAAAAGCCCTGTCCCGCGCAGAAAAAACAATGATTGTCAACGCTTTGGAAGAGACAAATGGAAATATTACCAGGGCGGCCAAAAAGCTGGGAATGTCTCGGCGCGGATTGCAGATTAAAATGACAGGGTTGGGCCGGGCC
>JBHHWW010000115.1:0-3856 GCA_046756725.1 Nitrospiria bacterium
AGCTCAACAACGGACTCAAAGGCGCGGCCAAAGTCAAACACATCGCCCAGATTTTGCGGTAACTTCCAAGCAACCTGATCCAATTCTTCCTGGGTGTACACACCAGTAAAATCTTAATGCTGTCGCTCTGACTGATTCAATTTCTTGAAGCAAGACCGAAGACCCCCCCCCATTTGGGGGGATTGTATTTCAATATTGGATATCATATATTCCTTTTGAGCGTTATGTTGATTTTCTGAATCGGGATGATCCTTCAGGCAGAATCGATTTAGAACTGTTTTATTGTTTTGCATGACGTTCAAAATTCAAAGGCATGAATTAGGTAGGAAGGTGAATAGGTCAAGAATTACAAATCAAAGGGGGATGATAGCTTGATTTGTAATTTTTGCATGCCGGTGAGCCTGAAGTGGAATAACTTGTTTCAAATAGACAGACCAATTTCTCTGTAAGAGAAAAGGGTCAATCAGGCCCAACCCTAGATCATCTTTCAATTTTTCACAGAAAATAAATACTTAACAGGAGGATAAACGATGAATGAAGAGTTTGAAGCTCAAGAAGAGTTCGAAGCTCTTGAACAAGAGTTCGGAGAAGAGTTAATGGGGCTTGATGCTGACCAAGAAGATTTTGGTGAGCTTGGTGAAGAAATAGCTGAAGCCGGGCTAGAAGAATTTGCCTTGGAAGAAGGTGGAGAAACCACCACCATACAAAGCCTTGTCAGTGATGGAGATCAAGGGCAGGTAGAGGCAGCTTTTCTTGGTCGTTTTCTAGCCGGAAAGGTTCGCAGACTGATCAGGAGGTTGATCGGATTAGCCAGGAGATATCGCCGAATCGCACGCTGCCGCAGGTGCATCGGCCTCCTGATAATGACGATTCGTCTTTTCAGGCGGAGAAGATTCGTTGCTGCTCTTAGGTATGCCTACAGAACCTATCGTTGTTTTAAACATTGTTTAAGACGGCGATAGGATGCTTGTGACGTGACCAAGGCCGAGACTACCACGATCTCCAGTGCCATGGCCACGACCACAAGCAAATTTTCATCTGTGACTCAGTCCCTAAATCCTGCAATCGACTTTTTTCTGATTTCAGGATTTAGGGACTTCAAGCGAGAAATTATACCATAAAAACAAATCTTCAACAAAAATAAGGAGGGGATTATGACACCTAAAAGTGAATTTGACGAAATTGAATTATGGGAGAAAGAACTTGAATCATTACAAAAAGATACGCAGGACGAAGCGAAAACAGAGGTAGCTGGACAAGATGCCAATCTGCTGATCGATGGTGATGAGACCGACGAGGAAAGAGATGCCTTTTCATTGTTCGATGATTTCCTGGAAGAGCAAGACATGGGGAAATCACCTCAACTTACTCAAGAGCAGGCGATTAAACGCATTGTTAAAGCCCTAGAGCAGGTTCAAGATGAAGTGAGGCATTTCAAAGACAAAAAGACTTCAGGAAGAGAACGCAAGCGAAAAACATTGCAAAAAAAAATTATAGAATTAGAAGAACAAGAAGCTGCTCTTAAAATGAAGATCAGTACACTAAAAAAAGAATTATCAGAGTTGAATTCTGATTGAAATATGTAAGTCCCGTGTTGCTTTTCCTGGCTGCCGCAGTCAGACTTTAGAACGGGCAGAGGGGTTGGTTGAATTCAGATGCTTCCCTTTGTCATTAGATGGATTTAGCTGTTAGATTTTAAAGTGAATCTCCTCGGGTTTTGCCATGTGCGGTAGAATCAAACCCTATTTTTCACCCCAATCCTAAAGAATATTGCTGTGCAGATTTAAAACGACGTTCTTTTTTTTATAGACACACATTTATAAGGGAGAATGAAATGAAAAAAAAACAACATGATATCAAACCCAGAGAATTAGAATTTATTATTGGAAAATCCGATAGGCTTCAAGTTGATGGTGCGAATTTAGCGTCTTCAAGTCTTGAGGAGTTTTCACCCTCCCTAGCTCCAATGGTTGTAGACGGCACTGTTGATTTAGTGGCCTTTGCAAATATTTTGGAAGCAGAGGGAGAAGATTTAGGGATTAAAATACTCGACAAGTTTGGTCCATCCGAGAAACCCAGTACATTAGTTGTCGCAATGGAAATAGAACGTGCTGAGCATTTAAAAAAAGTTACCAAAAACCACCTTGTCATTGAAAAAAATGAGCCTCTTGAGATGTTCCAAGGTGAACTCCCCGGAGATTTCGACAACACGGATACGTTTCCCGCATCAGAACCGAATTCAGAATTTAATCCTCAAGAGGATGAGTTTTCTGTGAAAATTACTGTCAGAGAGAAGGGCTCCTCTGGAAAATTTGTGTCGGGGGCGATGGTCTATTTGATAGGGGAAACTTGGCCAGCAAAAGGTGTTACCGATGAGAAAGGGGAGGTGAAACTCGACCTTTTTGGGGAGACGAATAAAACCCTACGCACTTTAATAATAAAACCAAGAGATAGGTATTGGAGTCTCTGGATTGAAAATCCGGACATTAAAAAAGATCAAAATAATATCATCCATCTTAAGCGCCTCAATGAGCATCCCTCTCTTAGTAATTTTCCGAAAACAGAACGATATGGGTGGGGACAACTTGCCATGCAATTGGACAAAGTACGGCAGCCTGAAAAACCCGGAGAAGGTGTCAGAATTGCGATTATCGATTCTGGATTAGACACTGAGCACAAAGATCTACAAGGGATTAACATTAAGGAGGGAGTGGATTTCACGGGAGAAGGAAGACAGCCTGAAAAATGGAATCATGACAAGGTTGGCCATGGTTCTCATGTCGCTGGGGTTATCGCTTCTCAGGCAAACGAAAAGGGGATAAGGGGATTTGCGACGGCGGCGGACATCTATGTTTACAAGGTTTTTCCGGGCGGCAAAATCAGTTCCCTTATTAAAAGCATCGACCAGTGCATTCAAAACAAGGTAGATGTCGTCAATCTTAGTCTTGGGAGTAGAACCCGATCAGAACTTCTTCATCAAAAAGTTCGTGAGGCCAGAAGCCATGGCGTTGCTTGCATTGCGGCAGCTGGAAACTCTAAAGGCCCTGTCATGTATCCAGCTAAATTTCCTGAAGTTCTGGCTGTAGCGGCCATTGGAGAAAAAGAATCATTTCCTGATGACAGTTATCATAAAAGGCAAGAGGGTGAGTACTCGAATGGAAAATATTTTTCAGCGCGATTCACGTGTTTTGGCCCAGAAATAGATGTCTGTGCCCCTGGCGTTGCTATTGTATCGACTGTCCCCACGAGCGAGCTTGGATTTGCTTCATGGGACGGGACATCAATGGCCTGTCCTCATGTCGTTGGATTGGCCGCACTGATACTTCAGAAAAAGAAAAACATCAGTGTTATCGAAGGTAGTAAGCGTGTAGATACCCTCTTTAGCTATATTAAGGAAAAAGTTAATAAGTTGCCTCAAATCCCGGAGAAATACAGAGGCGCAGGTATTCCGAATATTCAGAAGGCAATTAGTGGGTCACAGACAAATGGGGGTACAGCTACTGATCCCTGGCATAAAGTTTCGGAATTACTAGAAGAAGCTATTGTCATAATCAAGAGCCAGGTTCCTTAAGAAAACCCCTCTGAATACGTGTGGATGACAAACCGCTGAGATAAAGTGGTTCCGCATCAGGGTATTTTTAGAAGAGGGTTGGGTTAAGTCCCGATAGTGCTGTTAGGACTCTACTTCATTACCTCAGAGTCACCCGGAGTTGATTTCCCTGTTGTTCCCAGGTGAAGGTGATGGCCTGGTTTAAGTCCAGTACGAGGCGGAGCTTATCGGGATGCTGGCCGATCCGCACCCGCTTTATATAAAGATCATCTCCCGGAATCCTGTCCCGCTTCATGGATTTGCGTT
>JBHHWW010000116.1:0-3838 GCA_046756725.1 Nitrospiria bacterium
TATTCCTGTACCGTCATGACCTTGCTGGTCACCTGAAAGTGTACTTTGCGTGGTTTCTTGGGAGCCGGAGGCTGATCCGGAGAACCGCCCCCAGTATCCGGTTCCGGCTTGGGTGCTTCGGCAATAAATCCGCTTTGAAGAATCAGGAGCTCGTTATCCTTGGTCGGAGCCAGTGCCGTGTAGTTCAGAATATCCGAGAGTGAGTAGCCGCAGTTTTTACAGGTAATAGCATATTCCAGCACCGGCTCTTTGATGATCCGGTCCGAGCAGTAACGCTTGAGTTCGTCCAGCTTAATCTGGTTCTGGGTATTTAGTTCGGCCGGGTAGCCTTTCAGGGTTCTGAGGGCTGCGTCCACCTTGCCGCTGAGCAGCTGGTATTCATGGCTCATTCCGGCTGCGGCGTTCTTGATCAGTTTGTAATAGCTGTCTTTAACAATCTGCACCTGCTGCTGCAGGCTGCCAAAGTTTTTGACCATATCCTGCTTGTAGAGGCGGTTAAACTCCTCGTGCGCTTCCTTAATTGTGCTGTCGGTTCGGTCCGCCTTTTTGAGTTCGCTGACCACCTCTTCAATGAAGCGTTTGAATTCCCTGACCTTGGAGAAGTTCTTTTTAATGAACTTCTGAGCCTTGAGAATCGTTTGGATGGCGCTGGAAAACTGGTCGCTGTTGGTCAGCAGGTATTCGACTTTTTCGATATAGTTACTTTCCGTGACCTTGCCGCCATAGCTGAGCAAGATTTCTTTTTGCGAGGCCACTGCCGGAAACAACTCTGTGAATTCATCATCCCGTTGTTTTTCGAACTCAATAATGTCGATGAAATGATCGGCGAGAGCCCTGGTGCAATCAGCTAATTCGAAATCCGAAACCGTCCAGTCGATTTTGCGATTGATGTATTCATTCGTATCCATATCCATCAACAACTGGACAGCCTGATTTTTCTGGGCGGCAGTCAGCGTGGCCGTGATGGATTTGAACGAAGCGGACTTGAACTTGGTGGCATTGGTAAAGGCTTCCTGAATGCCACTCTGCTCATGGGAGAACCAAGTATCCCCATTGTATTTGACCGACAGGCGACCGGCTCGCAGAAGCGCGGCTAAGGTTGAAACGATGGTTCCGAAGGAATAGCCCCACGGTGCGCCGGAAAGGTCTGATTCGAGTGTGCGGCCGTCAACATAGCGGCTCTTGATCTTGGCATTGATCTCTTCAACCACCTTCAAGTGATCGCCGGTAAAGTTGCCATGGCTGTCGAAGAATTTGAAATCGTCACCGGAAAACAGGCGGCTCAATCCTTCCTTGCGACTGCTGAAAATTTTGGAAACCAGACTTTCAGACAGGCCGGAGGCCAGACGTTTTGTATAAATGTTTTTGATCAGCTTGCGTTGCAGTTCACTGATGGTGCCCTTAAAACTGTCCGCGTTGAGCAGGTGCTCGTCAAACATATAGATCAGCGAGGCATTGCGATATGCCTTTTCGATTTTAACCCGAAGCTCTTTTTCCTTCTCTTCCCTGATAATGGAAAAGTCCCGGATAATCTGCCGCTTAGGGTCTGACTCGTTGGAGTATTTCTCTTCTATGTACGAATAGCGGCTGACTTCACCAATCAGTTTGTCAATCACCGAGAACTCTTTGTTGTCCGGCACCAGCGTGATGAGGTCCTTCTGATACTGGGTCTCCAGCTTGAGGTTCTCGATGAAATCCTGCCTGATTTCGCTGATGTTGAAGAGGCTGTAGACAGTCAGCTTCAGCTGCCTGCTGCCCGGTCCGGTGAGTTCATCATCCTGATCGGAAAGGACACTAAATTTAAAGCTGGCTGTGCCGTCGTTGAAAGTCGATACTGGGGTAAACAGCTTGTAGTCCTTGATACAGTTGATCAGTGAGCGTTTTTTGCTGAAAAGCTCGACATCAAAGTCCTTCATCTCCTCAAGGAGCTTGCCCTCGAGATCGGATGTTATTTTGTAGTTGTTATTTGAAAGCAGAAGCACCTTGCCTTCAAGCAGCAATCCAAGCGCCTCCTCAATGATCGGCTTTACATCATAGTAGGTTGTAATGTCGGAGATGTAGCTCTTGGTAATGTTCTCCACAGTCGGTGACACCACCTCTGAATCGGTCAGCAGATGAATGGTCTTCAACAGCTTTTCTCCGTCAATAGTGCTGCTGCGCTCATTCAGGATCTTTCTTGTAGTATCGTATTTGTTTACCAGCCCAATTGGAGGTGCAGTTTGGGCCTCGGTGCAGATGGCGTAACCCGGGGTAAAGCTGTAGAGTTCCTTTTCCCGCATCTGCTTTCGGAGTACATCAAAGGTTGTAATGATCATTCCGCGAGCGGCGATCTGCGTGGCAACCAACGCATTGGAGCTGAATAAAAATTTCTGCAGAATATCGAACTGGTATTTATGGAACGGGTAGTAGGTTGCGAACTCATCGGCATCGGCAGTTTTGGTCGGAAAGAATGACTTCAGGTTTGTGGCATCCGATATAAGACCTTCGTTTTTCTTGTGGTAATCCACGAGCTGCTGGTGTCCGGCTTCCGTTTTGTGGAGCAGTCGAGAGCAGATAATGACATCCACCTCAGTTGACTCAAGATGAACCTTGGTTTTGAATCGATCGGTTACCTTGGTCAATTGGCTTCGATTCACATTGGCATTGTTAATGATATCATCAAGCTTTTCCTGAGCAATGGCTATGGTCCAGACCTTGTTGCTGATACTTGACAGCGCTTCACTGATTCCTTCCAGATCGAGCAGTGTGAACTTTTTCTGGCTAATGGCCTCGCTGGCTTCATCAAAGACAAAGACGAGCGTTTCGTCCGACCGGGATTTCAGGTATTTCTCGATCTCAGTTTTAAACTTACTGGCAGAGAAATCCTCAATCGCTGAGATGTAAACATTCTGGGTGTCTGCATAGTCGGCCTCACTGTAACCCATTTCAGCGAACACCTTCCGCATGACCCTTGCAACCTGCCGGTTACTGGTCTTTAACTCATCCCAATCCTGTCCCTCGAGTGACTTGGCCTTGCTTTTGAACTCATCAAGTTTGCCATCGATAAACAGATCAAACTCCATGTAGCCATAAATATCATCACGGAAGCCGAGGTTTTTCAGAAGGTTGGCAAATAGAGTGAATGCCAGACCTCTGTCAGTGTTTTGCTTGGCCACGTCAAGAAACACAACTCTGCTATTGATTGCTTCAAGGTTTCGGATGGAGTTTTCAATGAGGCTTTCGTCCGAAACACCTTTCAGTCGTGGGATAAAACGTTCTCTGGCTGGCGTTCCGTTGATAATCGGGTTGCCGATGATATACCCCAACATTTTTCCTAAGTAAGATTTTCCCGAACCGTAAAATCCGGACAGCCAGACGCCCGTTTCTTTGATGTTAGAGGTAAACTGGTTGGTGAAATTGTATAGGTGCCGACCAATTCCCTCGGTCACGATATAGGATTCAATTTCCTGCTGGATTTCCAGTTCAGAGCGATCCTCAAGGTCGATTACATTTTTAATATCTTCCTGAAGATCCAGTGTCAGAATTTCGTTTATTTTTGTCATGTACAGCCCCTTATTTCACCAACGTGCAGCGATATTTCGATGCAGGTTTGAAGTTCAAAAAGTAAATGTTGTCGTCCTCGATTTTTGAAGGGTAAAAAATCACCAGAGGATGAGGCAGGTTCATGACAGCCTTATTCTCCATGATGTTTACGTTTTCGATCCCTGTACCAAAGAGGCAACCGGTTCTTATCAGAAAAGGAATATTGTCGTCGCGGCAGGCGTTCTCAATTTCACTGATAATCAGGTCAAAAAGATCCGGTGTGGGATCGTCTGAACGGAAAATCAGATGAGGAGTA